>CACXHF010000387.1 GCA_902767305.1 uncultured Eubacteriales bacterium | reverse complement strand
TTGGAAAAGTTGAAATCGTATTCCTTTCCTTCATAATAGAGGACGCCCAGAAGCCGGCGGTCCAGCGGAACAAAATAGATTCTGGGCCGTCCGCCGCCGATATCAAAAACGCTGTTTTCAAGCTTTTCCCCGGTTTTCCGGCTGACGAGACAGTTTGAGGAAAGCCATACCCAGGGACTGGTGAAATCACGTCCCCAGTTCTTGTCCGCATACCCGTAGCTGCTTTCCGGTGAAACCGTATACCGCCGTCCGTTGAACCAGACCTCCCCGCGGTAGGCGCTCTTCATTCCCTCCGCATGCCAGTACATGGCAAACGCTCCGGCATCCCGCATCGGCCGGCTGGCCCCGTATCCGACATTGAAGGCAATCTGCTTGTCGATTTCCAGTTTCCAGCGGATCTCCCCGGAATCACTCATCCATTCCGGGTGTGCCTCCGCCTCCTCCGGGGATACGCAGACGCTGCCCTCCAGGATTTCCTCCCCCGAAATGCAGTCCTCTGCCTCCACACGGTAGGGTGCATCCGCATGAATCTGCACCTTTCCGAGCGGAAAAAAGCGGTGAATCTGGCAGTGCCCGGGTCCCCAGGTTCCCGCCTTGACCATCAGGTAGGACGGACGCTTTCCCGTGCCCGCCGGATCTCCGAAAACCGGCTCCGCCTCGGCCAGTGCCGGATTGCAGATGAAAAACTCCACAAAAAAGGGTCTCTCTTCGCCCGTTTCCGCATCCTGTGCCGTAAAAGAGTGCCACCACCAGTCATACCCGCAGTGTGCCAGCATTCCACCGAGCATAAAGGCATCCCGTGTTCTGTCATGACGGTTAAACATTGCAAACTCCGTTTCCAGTGCTGCGGCAAAAGCCCCGCATTTGCCGCGGCTGTTTTCAAGAATAAGAGACCGCCGCCCCCGGAAAGGGGATCCGCAGTCCTGCTCAGTATACCATCCGGCCGGCAATTAGGCAACGCTCCCCCCGCGGAACGGGCCCAATTCACGAAGGCTCAGGCAGCGCCTTCTGCCTCGTCATCCATTCTCCGCTTTCCAGGTCGGACTTCCTCTTTGTCAACCGGCCGCAGGCTTCCGGAACCCTCTCCCCCACGCTCCACTTCTCCTTCAGGCCTTTGTGCGCCGGCCGCTGTGAAATCCCTGCCGTCAAAACCGGCAAATTCCCGCAGAAGATGTCCTCCGTCTGCGTATTCTGCATCAGAAGCGCTGCTGAACTGCAAAAGCGCTGCCGCATCAGTACGGCAATCCGGAAAATTCAGACTTGACGAATTGTTGCCTTCCCCATATAATCAGAAAAGTAAATTTCGTTGAGGGTAATCTGAGGGAGTGTTACGATGAATGATAAGTTCCTTACCTATCTGCTGAAACGTTTTCTGATGGCACTGCTGACTATTTTTCTGGTCGTTGCCATCACCTTTTTTGTCATGCACGCCATTCCGGCCAGTCCGTTCAGTTCGGAAAAGGCCAAGAGCGATGCCGTCATTGCTGCACTTGAAGCCAAGTACGGCTTTGACAAACCGGTCCCGATTCAGTTTCTGAATTACCTGTGGAACATCCTCCATTTTGATTTCGGTCTTTCCACCGGATGGGTAGGCAACACGGTCATCGATCTCATCATCGGCGGTTTTTCCTACTCTGCCAGAATCGGCCTCACTGCAGGCATGATCGCGCTGTTTTTCGGCGTCATACTGGGATCCATTGCAGCGCTGCAGCGGGGAAAGGCGCTGGATAAGGTGATTCAGGTTCTCACCACTGCCCTTGTGGCCATGCCCTCATTCGTCCTAGCCACCATTCTGCTCCTTGTTTTCGCCCTGCAATTGGGCTGGCTCCCGTCCATGGGCAATCAGCCGGGCGGCCTCATTCTCCCCATCATCTCGCTCAGTCTGTATCCCATGGCCTATGTCACCCGTCTGCAGCGCTCCTCCATGCTGGATGTGCTGGGACAGGACTATATCCGGACCGCCAGAGCCAAGGGCGTCAAAAACAGCAAGGTCATTTTCAAGCACGCCCTGAAAAACACCCTGACGCCGGTCATCACCTATGCCGGCCCCATGATGGCCTACATCCTGACCGGATCCATGGTCGTTGAGAACATCTTCTCCGTTCCCGGACTGGGCCGCCTGTTCACCAACAGCATGCTCCGTACCGATTACATGATGATCATGGGCGTCACCATTTTCCTGGCGACCATCATCATCCTGATGAACTTCATTGCCGATATCCTTTACAAAGTCGTCGACCCGCGTGTCGATCTGTCCTGAGTACTGATCTGAAATAGAGGAAAGCAAATGTCTGAAAATCGAAAGTTTAAAAACCCGCTGAGCCTGCAGATTGACCCGAAACTGTTCGAAAAGGCGACAGAGGAGGAAAAAGCCCAGCAGGTTACGATGCGCGAATCCGTCTCGTTCATGCAGGACGCCATGCGCCGCCTGCGCAGAAATCATATCGCGATGATTTCCCTCGGCATCATCGTCGTCATCATGCTGATTGCCTTTATCGTCCCGAACTTCTACCCCTACACCTATACCAAGCAGGACGTCACCGCACAGAATCTGGCCCCCTTCCAGTACAGTGCAAAGGAACAGGCGAAAATCGACAAGGGATTCAAGGTTTTCCCGCACATCATGGGCACCGATGCCCTTGGGCGTGACTATGCCATCCGGGTCATCTACGGAACCAGAATCTCTCTGCTGGTCGGCATCTTCTCCGCCCTGATCGTCATCGTGATCGGCATCATCTACGGTTCCATTTCCGGCTACTTCGGCGGGAAGGTGGATATGGTCATGATGCGCATCGTGGACATCATCTATTCGCTGCCGGACGTGCTGATCGTCATCCTGCTCTCCGTGGCCATCAAGGACTGGGTTTCCACCTCCAACAGCCCCCTCATCGCCCGCCTGGGCGCCGGCATGGTGTCGATCTTCATCGTCTTCGGCCTTCTGTACTGGGTTTCCATGGCCAGACAGGTGCGCGGACAGATCCTTTCCATCAAGCAGCAGGAATACGTGCTGGCCTCAAAGGCCATCGGCGCGTCGCCGGCCAGGATTATCCGCAAGCACATGATTCCCAACTGCGTTTCCGTCATCATCATCATTGCCGCCATGCAGATCCCCAGTGCGATCTTTACCGAAAGCTTTCTCAGCTTCCTCGGCCTTGGCGTCTCCATCCCCATGCCCTCTCTGGGCTCCCTTGCCTCGGACGCCCGGACCGGCCTGCGTTCATACCCCTATCAGCTGATTTTCCCTGCCCTTTCCATCTTCCTCATTGTTCTCTCCTTCAATCTGCTTGGAAACGGCCTCAGGGATGCCTTTGATCCCAAGCTGCGCTCGTAAGAAAGGGAGGGAAAAGCAATGAGTATGCTTGAAGTCAGCGACCTCCATACGTCCTTTTTCACCCAGTCCGGCGAAGTCCGAGCGGTAAACGGCCTGTCCTTTTCACTGGAAAAGGGCCGGGTCCTCGGCATTGTCGGTGAAAGCGGAAGCGGAAAATCCGTGACCGCCTATTCCATCCTGCAGATTCTGACGCATCCGGGACGTATCGTGTCAGGATCCATCAAGCTTCATGGCCAGGAACTGGTCGGCCTCTCCGACGAGGAAATGCGTGCGATCCGCGGAAACAAGATCAGCATCATTTTCCAGGACCCCATGACAAGCCTGAATCCGACCTTTACCATCGGCAATCAGCTGATGGAAGCCATTCTGCTCCATACGAAAAGAACCCATGAGGAAGCCCGGCTCCGCGCCATTGAGATGCTGAATCTGGTCGGCATTTCAGAACCGGAGAAACGGCTCAATCAGTACGCTTTTGAGCTCTCCGGCGGCATGCGGCAGCGCGTCATGATCGCCATGGCACTGGCCTGTGAACCGGATGTCCTCATTGCCGATGAACCGACCACCGCACTGGATGTCACCATCCAGGCCCAGATCCTTGAGCTCATGCTGCGCCTGCAGAAAGAACTGGGCATGGCCATCATCATGATCACGCATGACATGGGCGTCATTGCCCAGATCTGTGACGAGGTGATTGTCATGTACGCCGGCGGCGTATGTGAACGCGGTCCGACGGACGCCATCTTCTATCATCCCATGCACGAATACACACGGGGACTCATGCGCTCCATTCCCGACATGAGCGATGATGAGAAAACCCCGCTGGTCCCGATTACGGGGACGCCCATCGATCTGCTGAACATGCCGAAAGGCTGTCCCTTTGCCCCCCGCTGCGATGCAGCCATGAAAATCTGTCTTCAGGAAAAGCCGAAGGAATACTGGGTGGGGCACAACCATCTCTCCGCCTGCTGGATGAATGTAAAGGAAAACGTCTGCTATACGACCTGTCCGGAAGCTGAGGAGGAGGTGGAAAGCCATGAGTGAAAACCGTTCAACTGCGCTGGTTCAGGTCCGTCATCTCAAGCAGTATTTCCCCGTCACCACCGGTTTTCTCCGGAAAACCATGCTGAAAGCGGTCGATGACGTTTCCTTTGACATCGAAAAAGGCGAAACCCTCGGTCTGGTCGGTGAAAGCGGCTGCGGCAAGACCACCGTCGGCCGGACCATGCTTCATCTGTACAAACCCACCTCCGGTGAAATCTGGTTTGACGGAACGAAAATCGAAGGGAAGGAAGCCCTGCACAATTTCCGCCGCCGCGCCCAGATGGTCTTCCAGGACCCCTATTCCTCCCTGAATCCCCGCATGACCGTGGCGGACATCGTGGCAGAGCCCATTGACGTCCATAAGCTGTGTCCGAGCAAAAAAGACCGCGAAGACCGCATCCGGGAACTCATGAGCCTGGTCGGACTCAATACCGAGCATGCCACCCGCTATGCGCACGAGTTTTCCGGCGGACAGCGGCAGCGCATCGGCATCGCCCGGGCACTGGCCTCGGAGCCGGAGTTCATCGTCTGTGATGAGCCGGTCTCTGCACTGGATGTCTCCATTCAGGCGCAGGTCATCAACATGCTGGAGGATCTCCAGCACCGGCTTGGCCTGACCTATCTGTTCATTGCGCATGACATCAGCGTCGTCAAGCACATCTCAAACCGCATTGCGGTCATGTACCTGGGTCATATGATGGAGCTGGCCTCCGCCAACGAGCTGACGCGTCATCCGCTGCATCCCTATACCATTTCCCTGATGAGCGCAGTTCCGCTTCCGGATCCGAAGGCGAGCCGCAGCCAGAAGCGCATCGTGCTGCAGGGGGATGTCCCCAGTCCGCTCAAGATGCCCAGCGGCTGTCCGTTCCGGACCCGCTGTTCCCGGGCAACCGCCGAATGCGCCGCACAGTGTCCCGCCATGAAAGAAGCCGCGCCCGGACATTTTGTCGCCTGTCATCATCTCTGATCCCGGCATTTTCTGGTGTTTCCCGCCGAAAGGCGTGAACAAATATATCATTTAAATGGAGGACAAACCATGAAGAAACTCGTTATCCTCATGCTGGCACTGGTTCTCGTGCTGAGTGTCACTTCCTTTGCGAATGCGGAGGACGGCAAGGTCATCAAGCTCTTCCTCGGCGGCGGCACTCCGCTGTCCATGGATCCCGCTCTGAACAGTGCATCTGCCGGCTCCAACATCATCCGCAGCGCTTTCGCGGGCCTGATGGGCTTCCAGTATAACGAAGCCGGCGAGCCGGTCCTGTCACCGGAACTGGCTGCGTCCTGCGACGTATCCGAGGACGGCCTCACCTACAGCTTCGTCCTGCGCGAAGGCCTCAAGTGGTCCGACGGCACGGATGCAACCGCTTCTCAGATCAAAGCTTCCTGGGAGCGCGCCGCTTCCGCCGAGCTCGGTGCTGACTACGGATTCCTGTACGATGTCATTTCCCGCAACGCCGACGGCACTCTGGCCATTGACACTGACGATGCCGCCCGTACTTTCGTCGTCCATCTGCCGCAGCCCTGCGCCTACTTCCTTGACCTGTGCGCATTCGTTCCGTTCTACCCGGTCCGCGTGGATCTGGCAGACAACGAGGGCATCTGGGCAACCAACCCCGAGACCTACGTGGGCCTCGGCGCCTTCAAGATGACCAAGTATGCCGTTGATGACGTCATCACCTTCGAGAAGAACCCCTATTACTGGAATGCGGATGCGGTCAAGCTGGCCGGCCTCGAGTTCTATCTCTCCGAGGACAACACCGCTATCCTGACTGCGTATGAGAACGGCACCGTTCAGTACATTCAGTCCATCTCCTCCTCCGAATATCCCCGTCTGCAGGAGACCTATCCGGGCGAGCTGGAGTTCTATCCGACTCAGGGAACCTACTACATCCTGTTCAATGTGCACAAGGATCTGAGCCCCTCTGCCAAGCAGCTCACCGTTCAGGAGCAGAGCAAGGCCCGCTTCGCTCTCGGCCAGCTGATCAACCGCGACGAAGTGGTCACCTACGTCACCAAGGGCGGCGAAGTTGCCGCAACCGGCTTCTTCCCCAAGGGACTTGCTGACGGCCTCAACTCCGACGTCCGTGCCTGCGCAGATTACGGCGTATGGTACAGCGGCACCAACGAGCTCTCCGATGTCAATCCCGACCTGACCGTTGACCAGGTGGAAGCGCTCAAGACGCTGGTTGACCTCGGCTACCCGCACACCGGCACCATCGAAGCCGGCGACATCACCTTCACCGACTTCCCGTCCATCGAGTTTGCCTTCAACAACAGCGGCAACAATGCCCTGATCATCCAGTATGTTCAGGAGACCTGGAACCGTTTCGGCATCACCGGTGTGGTCAATCAGGAAGCCTGGGCTACCCTGCAGACCAAGCTGAAGGCCGGCGACGCAGAGGCCGCCCGTATGGGATGGATTGCTGAC
>CACXHF010000386.1 GCA_902767305.1 uncultured Eubacteriales bacterium | reverse complement strand
TAGCGGAAGTTTCGACGTTTTTTTCAGGTTTCTCATGAGATGCCACTAAATACCGGCACAGTGGCAACATATTATTCGAATAATTGTAGCGCCCAACTACAGTAACACGCTATTCTGGTAATATCAAACAATATATTGACAAAAATCAAAGGCTTTGATATAATGATCATATCATATTTTAATTAAAAAAGTAGGGCGATACATATGGCATCCATCCGTGTAAAGTGGAAAAAAGGGAATCCATACTATTACGTTGTGACCTCAAAACGGACAGGTCCAAACAAACAACCGAGAGAAGTTATTCTTGAATACATAGGCTCTGAAGAGAAGATGAAGGAAATAGCTTTGAAGGACTATGAGAATCGTCAGAATTCTTCGCAAAATGACTCCATTACTCAGAGCCAGTCTGTAACTTTCAAATCATACGAACACGGATCGGTATTTGCTGTTATGCGGATGGCTGAACGTCTTGGGATAGAAACAATTCTTGAGAAAAACTTCACGCAAAGGACAATTAAAGGCTTGAGTCGTGCCAGGCTCCTTCTCTTCCAGATCCTGCAGCGTGCAATAAATCCGGGCTCTATGAGTGATTTTGCCCAGTGGTCCAGGCGGACTTCACTTCCATATTACTATGAATTCAAACCGGAAGACCTGTCGGCACAGGCACTATGGGAATCCATGGATGGTATATCTCAGGAGGAACTGGATCAGGCTCAGGCAGACCTTGTTGGACAGTTAAAGAAGCTTTTCCCAGAAGAACTGATAGAACTTCATCTCGATTACACCAATTACTATACCTTTATTGATACAAGAAACAACCGGTGTACGCTTTGTCACCGCGGTCATAATAAGCAGAAACGGGATGACCTTCGGCAGTTCAGTCTCGCAATGCTTACTTCAAGCGTACTTCAGGTTCCTTTGTCTTGGCATCTTTACAATGGAAATGTCAATGATAAAGTTGAGTTTGCCGACTTTGTTGCTCATATTCGTACTTCACTCCCACTCATTCATGATAAAGCTGACGATATAACAATCACTTTTGATGGCGGCAGCAATTCAGAAGAGAATTTCAAGAATCTTCCTTTCCACATTATTTGTGCCCATACTCTTACAGGGTACAGGGATTTATATGATGTTGGGCTGGAAAAATATAAAAAGATTGTCATTGAATCCAATGACGAAGATGAAGAACAGGTTCGGCAGGCTTACAGAATAGATAACTTTGAATTTTCCGGAATTACCGGAACAGGCATTCTGACTTTCAGTCAGAAACTGTACGATGGACAGGCAGCACAAATGGACAGAGATATCACCAAATTTCAGAAGGAATTCAAGGAACTCCAGGAAAGACTTGAAAACCCATCTTCAAAACTATACTCCTCATTAAAAAAGGCAGAATCAGAATATCAACACAAAAAGGAAGATATTGAGAAATATAACAGTGATGTTCGAAAACACAACGAAGACATAAAAAATGGGCTTAAAAAAGGACGTAAGCGAAAAGAAAAAGCTGTTCCCGAATGGAAATCAGCTGATACAATGCTTGATATTGTTAAGAAGAACTGTTCCTTTGGTCCTTCTTCTTATTTGAGTGAATTCATAGAAATACAGGTAAAGGAAAAAGGAACAGGGTTTTCCGCTTCATATCACATAGATAATCAGGAGAAAGAAGCATATAAATCAAAATACTACGGAAAGAAGCTGACGTGCACAGATCATAAAGACTGGAATACCGAAAGAATATTGTCTGTCTATGCAAAACAGGAGTGTGTAGAAAATCTGCTCAGAACAAGTAAGAATACAGATCATTTTTCTATTCGTCCGCAATTTCATTGGACTGACGATAAAATACGTGTGCATGTTTTTCTGTGCCTTTGCTCCATTACCATTGTAGAAGCTCTTCGAAAGACTGTGTACGAAAAGGGAATTAATCTGTCAAAACCTGCTTTGCTTGAGCAGCTGGCTCTTGTCCGTGACGGCTGGATTTATCTGTCAGATAAAAAAGCAAATCGTACTCTCGAACGTATTGATGATGAAGATTTGGAACATCTCTGGAACACTATTCAGGGTATCCCAAAGTCTCCTCCAACATAATCAGGCAGCTTCATAATGCCGTTTGGGCGCTACAATTCAAAATCCGGGAAACCGCATTGCGGACTGATGACCGTGCTGCCCACCACGCCGAAGTTCATGGATTACGAGGCGGTGTATCTGCAGAATAACCCATTTATAAAGGCGGAGTCTATGGATACGATGGAATATCTCGCCCTGTTTTTCCCCTTTGAGAAGCCGGATATGGTCAAGCGCGGGATCGAATCCATGTAGAACATCGAGGGCGACAAAGCCATGATAGCCCTTGCCATGACCATGAGCGATCAGCCCATGGCGGTCAACATGGGATTCCAGCGGGAGTATGCGGAACGCTATGACTGGCTGAAGCAGCAGTTCACCGACTGGATCTTCAT
>CACXHF010000385.1 GCA_902767305.1 uncultured Eubacteriales bacterium | reverse complement strand
CTGATAATTTTGATACAGAAGGGAAAAAGATGAAAAAATATACAGTCGTTTTGATGCTGATCACGCTGATTTCCATGCTGATCTGCAGTGCGGCGGGATGCGCTGAAATACTGCCTGCGTACGGGGAAGGACAGTACGGACTTACAGCGGTCGTCCTGTGTGAGACGCTGACGATACGGGAGATGCCGAGTTCCTCCTCGCGGGCAGTTCAGACGCTCAGATATGGAGCACGGATCGTTGTACAGCCGGAAACGGGCGGATGGGCGACCTGTTTTCTCTCAGATGATGTGGATGCAGGACCGTCGGGCTTTGTCAACGAGGACTATCTTGCCATAGATCCTGCATGGTATCGGACGGAAAAGAGTACGCCGGTCTACGCCTGGAATGAGACGACGGCACCGAAAGTTGCGCTGCTGGACAGGAATATCACGCTTCCGATTCTGAAAGAGGAAGGGGACTGGCTCATTGTCAGTCTGCGAGGCGCAACCGGATGGATCCGGAAATAAATGAACCGGAAGACGGAAAGAATGGATGCATGGAAAAAGCCGCTTCGTGAAGAAGCGGCTTTTCAGCTATCATGGGATCAGTCGTTATAAGGCACGTGCTCGACGGCGTCGTTCAGCAGGCCGATGTCCCACATCAGGCTGCTGACCAGATATTTGTCGCGCAGGTCGCGGCTGCCGAGGAGGGCATCCTGGGTATCCTGACGCGTGAGACCGAGGTCTGCAGGGGTGACGGGCATCTTGAGGCGGTGCATGAGGGCGACAATGCTCTCCCGGCTGGGGAGTTCTTCGGTCATGGCCCTGCGGATTTCAGGCCAGTTGGAGACGATGAGTCCCAGACGCTTTTCCTGACCGGAGCGCAGGTTCTTTCCGCTTTCGGATTCGATGCGGAAAATTTCGGGAGCCACATTGCCGAAAATCCGGCGGACCTCCTGTTCCCAGTGTTCGGTGGAGAAGGCGTCCATGGCAGCTCTGGCTCTGTCGACATCGACGCTGTCGATAAACAGATAATGCTCAAAGACCCAGAGAGCGAGCTGCGTGCCGACGGCTACCTGAATGCCGTGCAGATCACCCTGCGTTCCCTCACGCAGGCTCTTCATTTCCCACATATGGCTGAAATAATGATCCAGACCGCTGGCGGGACGACTGTTTCCTGCATAGGCCATGGACAGGCCGGAAAGGACAAGACCATCAAAAACGGCGGCAATTGCTTCATCATCCCGTGCGAGGAGCTTGTCAGAGAGTGAAACGATGCGGCTCAGCGCACGACGGACCATTTCGGCAATTTCCTCGTCATAGGAATCGCCGTGAACCATGGCGGCAATGCGCCATTCGCACAGAGCGACATACTTGGCGAGCATATCGCCGATACCGGCCTTGAGCATGATGTCCGGGGCGGTTTTGAGAATATCCGTGTCGCCGATAATGGCCTGAGGGCAGGCATTGTACAGGCTGACTTTGACACGGTTCTGAATCATGGAACCGGAATTTGAGGCATAGCCGTCCATGGACGGCGCTGTGGCGACGACCATGCTGGGTTTCCCGGCAGCATGAGCAACAACCTTGCAGCAGTCATTGATGACGCCGCTTCCGACCGCGAGCAGGATATCGCATTCCGGATCAAAGGCCATGGTCAGAGATCCGACGGCTTTCTCATCGGGCTCAATATGCCCGTCGAAGGGGAAGACAAAGGAAGAAAATGAGATTCCGGCATCGTCAAGGATGGACATCACTCTGCGGCCGCCGGCCTCAAGCGTGTTCTTATCCATCACGACAAAAGGACGCTTCCGGCCGAGCACACTGAGTGCTTCGGGGACCCTGGCGACTGCACCTTTTCCGACAGCATAGAAATGCAGGCCGCAGTCCTTATAGTTGTGTGCGCCTGGCTGGATGAGTTCCTCGACGGACATTTCACAGATACGTTTTTTCATAGTTACCACCTTTATATATCGATACACAGTCTGCTGTGCGTCGTTTTGACAGAATGACTGCCCGGTTACGGGGCAGGGGAGATCTCCGTGAGGACAATGCCTCTGAACAGCGCGTCAATGTCCTTCTTTTCCGGAGGCTGGGAACCGGACTGCATCACCTTGGCCGCACTGACAGCAAGGGACAGACGGCAGGTTTCCTCAAACAGAAGCCCGACACTTTCACCGTAGCAGAACGCAGCCATCATGGCATCGCCGGCACCGACCGTGCTGCCGACGGGGACGGAAATGCCGGGATTGTACAGAATTCTGTCTCTGACAAAGACGGCGCCGCGGGCACCCAGGGAAACGATGACGGTCCGGATTCCGTCGCGCTGGAGTTCCAGTGCGGCTTTGGCGATCTCCGGAACAGATTCAGGACGCCTGCCTGTCAGGCGGGAAAGCTCATCGAGGTTCGGCTTGATCAGGTCCGGCCGGGCAGAAGTGCCGCGAACGAGTAACGTGTCATCCGCATCCAGAAAACTGCGGATTCCATGATCGGAAAGAGTACGGATCATGTCCGCATAAAGGTTGCCCGAAGCTTCGGGAGGAGCCTTTCCGGCGAACACGACGATATCCCCTTTCTGAGCCCGTGCGAGAATTCGTCCGAGAATTTCCTCATAGACCGAGTTGTCTGCCGGTTCACCGGGCTCGTTGATATCGGTATTGCATTGCCGGAGCGGGTCGATAATTTTGAGATTGGTGCGGGTTTCCGGAGCAACATGGACAAAATCCGGTGTTATGCCGGCGATACGGAGCTGCTGCTCAATCCAATTCCCGGTACTGCCGCCGAGAATGCCCATCGCGGTACTGCGCATGCCAAGTACGCGCAGTACCTTGGAAACATTGATTCCCTTTCCGCCTGCATCCAGTCGGATGCTCTCAATGCGGTTGAGTCTTCCGGATTCAAAATTCGGAATGGTTACCGTTTTATCCAGTGCCGGGGTAAGTGTAACCGTAATAATCATATATCATTCTCTTTTCTGTTCCCGGCAGAAGCCGGTAGATTCGTCTGCCGCTGTCCGCTGCGAAGAAAAGCAGGGCAAAAGGCCTGAAAGGCATGACGGATGCATTCATCTGTCGTCTGTCTGGGACATCGGCAGTGTCAAAAAGGGAAGCTGATAAACAGGAAAGGCCTGCTGAATGGTTCTGCCTGGTCCGGCAGAAAAAACCTTGCACAGTATATCACATTCTTTGCCTGTTTTGTCATCTGAATCTCGGATCATCCGGGGAAAATGCGATTTTTTTGCCGGATTTCCGGACTGCAGGAACCCGGAACAAGGGCAGGCCGGGTGGTTCCGGCCAGGAATTCGGACCAGAAAGCAGAAGGCTCAGCCGGAGGTGGAAGGGAAGTTTTCCCTGAAAACGTTGATTTTCTGCGGTCAGAATGCTATCCTTGTACGCAGCCTGCGAGGAACAGAGAGCCGGAAACTCTGGAATAGAAACCGGAAATCGGGATGCCCTCAGAATCCTTCCGGATTCCGCCTGTACCGGACGGTATCCTGTGAAATGCCGGCTGCCCGGAGAGGGCAGTTCCCGGGGCTGACCGGAATGTCGAAGCCCGAACTGCCGGGGACTGGGCTTCCCGGGGAAGATCGGGAGAGGATCCGGGGACGGATGACTGTGCCCGGCCGGCTGTCTTTCCGGGGAGAAAGATCCGCATGGGCCGGCAGGAAAGGGGAGGCGGCATATGAGAATTGTTTTCTTTCTGGTGGTTCTTCTTTTCCTGACTGCGGCCGCAGGGGAAACAGAGCAAATCCGGATCAGCGCGGATCTTCATCTTTCCTCCGGGGGAACGGATCAGCAGGAGGCGTTCCGGACGCTGTGCGCGGAGCCGGCGGATGTGCTGATTCTCCTTGGCGATCTGGCCAACAGCGGACATCTCCGGGAGCATCAGATGGTGACGGAAGGGCTGGCGGGCATGGATGCGGAGATCTATGTGCTGCCCGGAAACCATGATCTGAGTGCAGAAATATCGCCGGACAGATTTCCGGAGCTTTATGCTGCTTTCGGGTATGACCGGGCGTTTGCCCGGGATCCTGATTCGCTCAGTTATGCGGCTTTGACCCGGAGCGGCATCTGTCTGCTGATGCTGGATACCAATGAATGGAATCCGGAGCGGCGCATGGTCCTGCATGGGGGAATTGCACCGCATCTCGGGCAGTGGACCGAGACGACGCTTGCCCGTTTGCCTGAGGGAACACCGGTATTTGCATTCGGTCATTATCCGCTTTCGGCGGACGGAGCAAATGATTCCGCAGGCGGTGCTGATCATCTGATGCAGGTGCTCAGGGAGAACGGTGTCCGGGCGTATTTCTGCGGCCACCGGCATTCCAACGGAACCTTTGAAACAGATGGGCTCAGGCAGATTCTGGTCGGTGTTCCCTGGTCGTATCCGCCTCTGGTGCGGACACTTGAACAGGATGAGGGAGGATACCGGTCCGGAACGGAAGTCCTTTATCCGGAGGGGAGCGCCAGACTGACGGCCATGCGGAGGGCGTCTGCGGAATTGGCTGAGCATATGGCGGAGGGCTCCCTTGCCGGAACCGCCTATGAAGGAAATCCGGAGGCGGTCGCTTTCTTTAAGGCCTTCTTCGATGCGGCGGTAAACGGCCGCCTCGGGGAGGTACGGGAGGTGCTGCTGACCCGTGAGGGTTACAGGATGTGGCAGGAAGCGGAGGTACGGACGGCGGTCCGGCCGTGGCTGCTGAGCACTCTGGCGGGCGGTCAGGAGGATTATCACGAAATACGCCTCAGGTAAGGCAGGAATGCCGGATGAATTCTTTCTTGAGGACAGGGCTGTTTTTTGATAAAATGCTGTTGTCCGGACCGGAGTGAACGCGGTTCGGAGAGTGCCTGTATGCTAAAAAAGAAAGCAGGGATATCGGATGAACGACGAAAAGGAGCGCATTGAGCCGGAAAAGGAGAAAGTCGAACACCCTGATTATGCTGTAGAACTGATCAATATGCTGCAAAGCGATATTGACATTCTGGAGAAAAAAGAACGCCTGCAGGATTATCATGCCAACGATATTGCCGAGGTACTTCCGTTGCTGAACAAGGAACGGCGGATGCGGCTGTACAGACTCATCGGCGAGGACATGGTCTCCGAGGTCTTTACGTATCTGGAGGATCCGGCAGAGTATATCCGTGAACTGGATATTGAAAAGGCCGCGGACATTGTGGAGAACATGGACGCGGATGATGCGGTCGATGTTCTCGAGGACCTGGACAAGGATCAGCAGGATGCCATTCTGGAGCGGATGGACAAGGACAGCCGCCGTGATATCGATCTCATTCAGTCCTACGATGAGGATGAAATCGGAAGCCGGATGACGACCAACTATATCAGTATTACCCGGGGCTTCACGGTCAAGCAGGCCATGCGGGCACTGGTTCGTCAGGCGGCGGAGAATGACAACCTGCAGACCATTTACGTGCTGAACCGGGATAAAACCTTCTACGGCGCCATCTCGCTGCAGAACCTGATTATCGCCCGGGAAAACACCAATCTGGAGGATCTGGTCGTAACCTCCTATCCCTTTGTCTATGACTATGAGACGGTGACGGAGTGTATTGAGGAACTCAAGGATTACAGCGAGGATTCCATTCCGGTTCTCAGCCGGGACCGGATTCTGCTGGGCGTCATTACCTCGACGGACCTGATTGAAGTCGTGGATGAGGAGATGGGAGAGGACTACGTCCGTCTGGCCGGTCTGACTGAGGAGGAGGATCTCAACGAGCCGCTGGCGCAGAGCATGAAGAAGCGGCTTTCCTGGCTGCTGATTCTGATGGTTCTCGGTCTTGTTGTCAGTTCCGTGATCAGTCTGTTTGAACCGGTCATGTCCTCCATGACGGTTCTTGTGGCCTTCCAGTCGCTGGTACTGGCAATGGCCGGCAACTGCGGGACACAGTCACTGGCTGTAACCATCCGGCTTCTGGCGGATGAGGAACTGACGGCGGCGCAGAAAATGAAGCTGACGCTGAAAGAGGGTCTGGTAGGCCTTGGCAACGGTGTGGTGATCGGCGTCATGGCATTCGTATTCTGCGGCCTGTATATCCACTTTGGAAAACAGATGCCGTGGCTTGCGTCCTTTGAGATTTCCGGCTGCATCGGGGCGGCAATGATGCTGGCCATGTTTATCTCGGGAATCGGCGGAACCGCGATTCCCATGTTCTTCAACGGGATTCACATTGATCCGGCAGTCGCCTCCGGTCCGCTGATTACCACGGTCAATGATCTTGTGGCCGTTGTGAGCTATTATGGTCTGGCATGGATTTTCCTGATCGGGCTGATGCATCTGGGATAGGCGGGAGCGGATAAAATCGCGGATAAAATCTGCTGAAAACCGCTGAATGATCTTTAAAAACCGGGCGAAATCATTTATAATAGTTTCAGTGTCATTCCCTTATAGATTGTTCGAAAAGGAGAGATTCACCAATGGGCTATCGTGAAGAGTATGAAAAATGGCTGAAGGAATTTGCCGATGACAAGGCCACTGTTGCTGAGCTTCAGGGCATTGCAGGCGATGAGAAAGAGATTGAAGACCGTTTCTATACCGAGCTGTCCTTTGGAACCGCCGGCATGCGCGGCGTGCTGGGTGCAGGCACCAACAGAATGAACCTTTACAATGTCACCCGTGCGACAAAAGGATTTGCTGACTACATCAATGCAGGAGATCCCAGCTATAAAGAGCGCGGAGTCGTCATTGCCTATGATTCCCGCCGGATGAGCCCGGAATTTGCCAAGGCATCCGCACTGGTTCTTGCACAGGAAGGCATCCATGCGTTCCTGTTTGACGAGCTCCGTCCGGTCCCGGTCCTTTCCTATGCGGTCCGTCATCTCCATGCCATCGCCGGCATCGTGATTACCGCCAGCCATAATCCGCCTCAGTACAACGGATACAAGGTGTACTGGGAGGACGGTGCCCAGATGCCGCCCGAGTACGCGGATCAGGTGCTCAAGTGCATCCGTGCCAATCGTTATCAGGATGCCGTACAGATGGACGAATCAAAGGCACTCGAATCCGGAATGCTGAAGATCATCGGACACAAGGAAGTGGACGACGATTACATTGCCCAGGAGAAGACTCTTTCCGTACAGCCTGAGCTGATGAAGAAGGCCGGCAAGGAACTCAAGATTGTCTATACGCCGATCCACGGTTCCGGAAACAAGCCGGTCCGCCGCATCCTGAAGGAAATCGGTATTGAGAATGTGTACGTGGTCAAGGAGCAGGAGCTGCCGGACCCGAACTTCTCCACCGTCAAGGTGCCCAATCCGGAGGATCCCGCTGCCTTCACGCTGGCCATGAAGCTGGCTGATGAGGTAGGCGCAGACTGCATCTTCGGAACGGACCCGGACTGCGACCGTGTCGGTATTGCGGTGAAGGACGACGAGGGCAAGTATTACCTCATGAACGGAAACCAGATCGGAAGCACGCTGCTTTACTACATCCTCAAGAGCCGCGAGGCGCTCGGCACGATCCCCAAGAACGGTGCCGTCGTCAAGTCCGTCGTTTCCACCGAGCTGGCCCGCAAGATCGCAAAGAGCTTCGGCCTTGTCTGCTTTGACACGCTGACCGGATTCAAGTGGATTGCCAACAAGATTCAGCAGTTCGAGGATACCGGTTCCAACACCTTCATTTTCGGTTTTGAAGAGAGCTACGGCTTCCTGTCCTCCACCTTCGTGCGCGACAAGGACGGCGTCAACGCTTCTCTGCTGATCGCTGAGGCAGCTGCCTGGGCGAAGATGCAGGGCAAGACCCTCTATGATATCCTCCAGGAGATCTACAAGACCTATGGATATTATGTAGAGAAAGTTGTCTCCGTCACCCTGCCCGGCAAGGACGGCCTGGCCAAGATGCAGGAGATCATGAAGAGCCTGCGCGCCAACCCGCCCAAAGAACTTTCGAGCTTCAAGGTTCTTGCAGTCCGCGACTATCTGGCCGGAACCCGGACGGATGCCGAGGGCAATGTCAGTGCAGTTGATCTGCCCAAGAGCGATGTTCTCTACTTTGAGCTCGAGAACGATGCGTGGGTCTGCATCCGTCCCTCTGGTACAGAGCCGAAGATCAAACTCTATGTCAACACCAATGCCAGAGATCCCGAAGCTTCAAAGGCTGAAAATGCAAAGCTTGTTGAAGCCTGCAAGGCACTTCTGGCCTGACCTGCCTAAGTTTCCCGACAGAGCAGGAGAGCCGGCGGAACAGCCGGCTCTCTTTTCGCCTGAACAGGGTGAACGGCTCTGATGACCTGTAAAAAAGGAGTAACTGTATGGGTATCAAGATTTTGATGCTGGTTGTCTTTTTCGGCGTGATGCTGATCATTGGCTTCATCTGCCGGAAGAATTCCACGGATGTCAATGGATTTGTTCTGGGCGGACGTGCAGTCGGCCCGTGGGTGACGGCGTTTGCGTACGGAACCTCTTATTTTTCCGCCGTTGTGTTTGTCGGCTATGCCGGTCAGTTCGGATGGAAATACGGACTTGCTGCGACCTGGGCGGGTATCGGAAACACCCTGATCGGGTCGCTTCTGGCCTGGGTCATTCTCGGACGCCGTACGCGCATTATGACGCAGCATCTGGATTCGCGGACCATGCCGCAGTTCTTTGAACAGCGCTTTGGCAGCCGGTCACTCAAGATTGCGGCATCCATTGTCACGTTTATTTTCCTGATCCCCTATACAGCATCTCTGTATAACGGTCTTTCCCGGCTTTTCGGAATGGCCTTCAATATTGATTATTCCCTGTGCGTGATTGTCATGGCTGTGCTGACCGGAATATATGTCATCGCAGGCGGCTATATGGCCACGGCGATCAATGACTTCATTCAGGGCATCATCATGCTCTTTGGCATCAGCGCAGTGATTGTGGCGGTGCTCAATTCCAACGGCGGCTTCATGGCAGCCCTGGACGGCCTTGCACGGGTAACGGATGAGTCAGTTGCGACCACTCCCGGCATCTTTGCCTCTTTCTTCGGACCGGATCCGCTCAACCTCCTGGGCGTCGTCCTTCTGACCTCTCTGGGAACCTGGGGACTGCCGCAGATGGTACAGAAGTTCTACGCGATCAAGAGCGAGAAGTCCATCTCGACCGGAACCATCGTTTCGACCTTTTTCGCCCTGGTGGTTGCCGGCGGCTGTTATTTCCTCGGCGGTTTCGGCCGTCTGTTCTCCGACAGAATTGACATTGCGGCCAACGGCTATGACTCCGTCATTCCGACCATGCTTTCGGGCCTGCCGGATATCCTGATTGCCGTCGTCGTGATCCTGGTGCTCTCCGCTTCCATGTCAACCCTTTCCTCTCTGGTCCTCACCTCCAGCTCGACACTGACTCTGGATCTGCTCAAGGACAATGTGATCAAAGATATGGACGAGAAGAAGCAGGTCTTTATCATGCGCTGCCTGATTTTGGTGTTTGTGGCGATTTCAGTCATTATTGCCATTATTCAGTACCGCTCCAATGTGACCTTCATTGCCCAGCTGATGGGCGTCTCCTGGGGCGCTCTGGCCGGTGCATTCCTGGCGCCGTTCCTGTACGGCCTGTACTGGAAGGGAACCTCCGGTGCGGCAGTCTGGTGCAGCCTCATATTCTCCACAGTGGTGATGCTGGCCAACATGTTTGTCCGTTCCGCTTTCCCGCCGATCCTTCAGAGCCCCATCAATGCCGGTGCGTTCTGCATGCTGGCAGGCCTGGTCATTGTACCGGTGGTCTCCCTTCTGACGCCAAAGCCGGACCGGGATCTGGTAGAGGGAGCCTTCAACTGTTACAATGAGAAAGTCGTTGTTTCAATGAGAAATGCACTCAGCGACGAGTAAAACAGGTCCTGAACATGATCATTGACTTTCATACGCATACTTTTCCGGAGAAGATTTCGGAATCGGTCGTCGGACAGCTGAGCCGACAGGCAGGAATTGCCGCGTTTTCGGATGGAACCAATGCCGGTCTGCTTCGCTCCATGAAAAGGTCCGGCGTGGATCTTTCCGTCATTCAGCCGGTTGCCACCAGCCCTGCGCAGGTGATAAAGGTCAACGATGTTTCTCAGCGCCTCAATGAGCAGTATGAGGGACGCCTGCTGTCCTTTGCGTGCATCCATCCGGATTTTGAAAATCCGGCGGAAGAACTTCGCCGCGTCCGGGCACACGGCTTTAAGGGCATCAAGCTGCATCCGATTTATCAGGGAGTGGATCTCACTGATATCCGGATGCTGAGGATCATCGGAACGGCTGCGGAACTGGGGATGATCGTTCTGACCCATGCAGGTGATGACATCGGTTTTCCCGGTGTCGTTCACTGTTCGCCGGAAATGTGCCGCGAGGTGGTACGGGAAATTGGCGATTTTCCCTTTGTGCTGGCGCATATGGGAGGATGGCGGAAATGGGATCTGGTCCCGGAACTCCTGGCAGAGACATCGGTCTTTCTTGACTGTGCCTTTTCCATGGGTACCATCGACGTATTGCCCGGAATTCCTCTGCAGCCGGAAATGCTGGATGAGGCGGAAATGACGCGCTTTATACGTCTTTTCGGGGCGAACCGGATTCTGTATGCCAGTGACAGTCCGTGGACCGATCAGGGGGAATCCATCGCATTCCTTTCCCGTCTGCCCGTAACGGACGCAGAAAAGGAAGCGATCCTTGGGGGAAATGCGGCCAGGCTTCTGAAACTCTGACAAAGGATGACCGGATCATTTATGCGGTCATCAGAATCCAGGCAAATAAAGCAGGAGAGCATCTGCCTTTGCAGATGCTCTCCTTTTATATGCTCCGGGACAGGAATTTTCAGAGAAGAGAGGCGATTTTTGCAGCCAGTGCCATAATGGTCATCATGGGCGGATTGCCCATGGAAGCAGGCAGAATGGTGGCATCTGCCACATACAGGTTTTGCGGCAGCAGGGGGCTGTGAAGGGTGTTCCGTTCAGCCTCTGTCAGAGGAAGCATGCCGCCCGGATGACCGGCATTCAGGGTGCCGAGAAACTGTTTCTCCGCCGGAACGCCGAGCCGTTCCAGAATTTCCCGGGATCTGGCCACGGCAATGTCCATCCGCTCCCGGTCTTTGGCGGTCATGACTTTCCGGATGTGCTTCCCGTCCGTAGTTCCTTTTTCCTCGTCGGCCAGCTTGATCATGATACTG
>CACXHF010000384.1 GCA_902767305.1 uncultured Eubacteriales bacterium | reverse complement strand
GCATAGAATTCCTGCTCAGATGCTGAGAAGACGAATTCCTTACCACAGTCACGACAAGTTAAAGTTTCATCCTGATACATTTTCTAGATTCCTCCTGAAATATGAATGCCTTAATTCTGCTTATCAATGACAATCCGTCGAAAGATATCCTCCGTGCGGAAAACAACCATCTATAAACACAGTTCAAGGTCGCACATAGTATACCACAACTTCAGGAAAAAGCAACCAGAAAATAGTAATTATATCGCATAACTTTAATTAAGAAAAAATCTTAATTGCAAAAAGTAAAATGCAGCCCCTAAGGTTCCAAAGGGCTGCATATACTTATTCAATCACGGGAGCGGGATTACTGTGAATAAACATTCCTCAAACAGCTTCCTGATATATCCAGGAGCTTGAATAAACTATGATGAAAGAAACAAAGGAAACAGTAACCGACACGATATACATCTGACACTTTCCGGAAGATGCTCTTTATCCGGCAAAATAGGACGTGAGAATCCGGTTAACCAGTCCGCCGTCGGCCTTTCCCTTTACTTTCGGCATGAGAACTTTCATGATCTTTCCTTTTTCTTTTGCTGTTGGAGCAGTCAGTTCCAACTCGGAAAGAACGGAATCAATTACTGCGCGGATCTCATTCTCATCCATCAGTTTCGGGGCAAACTCGCTGTATACATTCATGCGAAGCCTGGCTTCCTCGATGATCTCCGTCCTGTCTGCAGGAGTGGTGTCAATTGTTTCCTGAGCCTGCTTGATCTCATGGAAAATGACGGCATTCTCTTCTTCCTCTGTCAGATCCGCACGCTTATCAATCTGCTTCGCTTTCAGGGCAGAAAGTAAAAGTGACAAAGCATCCTTTCTTGGCTTATCCTTATCCTTCATCGCCTGCATCATGGCAGCACGAACTGTATCTACCTTTGACATTTTCAAATCTCCTCTCATTCTGTTGCCTGACAGGTATGCTCGGGGAGCGGACAACTGATCATCGTCAGCTGCTGTCCCATGATGATTCAGCCCATCAGAACAAAACGTATTCTACACTCTCCCATTCTCTCCGTCAATCCGATTTCCTTCCATTATATTACAAGGCTAACGGACGGATTTTCAGCTGAAGAAAATGTCGCTTGTTAAACGACCTTTTGGAAATTCAGCGCTGTTATACTTATTCCATCACAGCAAACTGTTTCCATTCGAACCTGAATGATCCGAATATCGTGTTTTCGGATGCGGGACAGCACATGAAGATAAGATATGAGAGGAGAAACCATAATGAAAAAAGATCTGACGGAACTCGTATTTATATTAGACTGCAGCGGGTCTATGGCCGGACTTGAAGCAGATACAATCGGAGGATTCAATTCTCTGATCGCCAAACAGCAGAAAACACCTGGGGAGGCCTATGTTTCAACTGTCCTGTTCAACCATAACCGCAGAGTCATTCACGATCGGGTAAACATTCAGGATGTTTCCCCAATGACAGAGGAAACATATACAGTCTGCGGTTCTACTGCACTTCTTGACGCGGTGGGCAGTGCCGTTCATCATATCGGCAATATTCATAAGTATGCGAGGCCTGAGGACGTTCCGGAGAAAACCATGTTTATCATTACGACAGATGGAATGGAAAACTCAAGCAGAGAATATTCTCTGCAGAAAGTCAAATCCATGATCGAGAGGCAGAAAGAAAAGTATAACTGGGACTTCCTTTTTCTAGGCGCTAACATGGATGCCGTTTCCGTTGCCGGACGATTTGGCATTTCGCCTGAACACTCCGTTACCTATGTAGCTGACAGAGAAGGAACTGCACTAAACTATGATGTTCTATCGGATGCAGTTTCAATGAGAAGATGCTGCAGTGCACCGATCCCGTCCGATTGGAAGGAACGAATTGAAAGGGATGCTAAAAGATCCAGACACTGAAGCCGCTGCACTGTTCAAAATACCGCTTGACTTCATTGCTTATTCTGACGGCATGACTGTTCATGCCGTCTTTCATGTCCTTTTCTGTTTTAACAGCATCTGATTATTATCCATGTCTGTCTTTACCTGTTTTTTTGATTGACACGTCAGTATGAATCTGATAAACTACCGCACTGCATGAAAAGTGTGAAAAATGTGATTTTGGAGGCGCCAATGGGAGGCGGAAAGCACATTCTAGGCCGGTCAAAAGGCCGCCACATCTTTGGAACTGCCAGGGTTGGTGACCGTGGACAGATCGTTATTCCGAAAGAAGCACGTTCCTTCTATCAGATCAGTACAGGTGATACCCTTCTGATTCTGGGCGATGACGAAAACGGAATGATCATTACAAAGCCTGAGGTCCTGAATCAGCTGGCGAATACCATACTTGATCAAATAGGAAAAGAGGAGACACCTTGAACAATAACGTATATGCAGAGCTTGGCGTTTCGGATAAGGTTTATGCCTTTGGCGAGCAGGTTCTCAATGCACTGCACGACCGTTTCGAGCAGATCGACCAGACTGCCGAATACAATCAGGCAAAAGTCATTGCCGCCATGCAGAAAAACAGAGTTAATGCTGCCTGTTTTGCAGCAACGTCCGGTTACGGATACAATGACGTCG
>CACXHF010000383.1 GCA_902767305.1 uncultured Eubacteriales bacterium | reverse complement strand
TACAGAACAATTTTCCCGATCGGGTGCAGTATTATGCATAAATCAATTCGTGGAGAATGATTTCTTCGGCTTGCTGCCGGATGCTGTTCATCCGTCCAACCCAGCCCAGTTGATCGCTTGCTTTCAGTTCTTCGGTGATGCCTTCTGTATCTGCCATCCGGGCGATCATCCGTTCCATGCGATCCCGGCAGACCTGATCTGTTTCCGCCAGATAATCGAACAACTTGCCGGACAGAATGAGACGAGTGTATAGGCCGGGATGATGCTCTTCCAGATACGCTTTGCGCATCCGGACATAGCGGCCGATGGCTTGTCGAGGAGATTCTGGAAAGACCAGATCGGGAAAGAAGTAATCGCCATGCAGGGTGTAATGGATGCCATTTTCAGTCATTTCTTTCGGGAAACGGGTCATGTTGGAAGTGGATGTTTGCCTCATCATCGAAAAAAGTGGGGAAAGAAGATGAGCAGGCGTCCGGACGATCATTGAAGCCCCTTATCCGGAGTAGCCTGGCTGTTATGCCATGCTGCGGATGAGGGGCCTGTTAATTCGAACTTTTATTTGCCGTCAGTTACGATACCTTCCCGCCAGGTGACTAAAGGAAGAGAAAAACGCTGTACTGCGGTACGCTGAACAGGAAGTCCGTGATCCCGGATTACCTGTTCCAGTGCATCTGTAAGCACAGAGATATCACTGCAGGACAGACAGGCGATACAGAACTGACCGTTATTCTCAATCACGTTCAGATGCACGGTTTTTCCGGCGGGCGGGATGCACAGGAAACGGATATCTGTAAGCTGGTCTGAATAGGCAGTTTTATGAATGGAACCGATATAATCCACATAGAAGGTATCATGGGAGATTGAGATGAAACCGGCAGGCTTTTTCAGTTCGGCCTGATAATCAACAGCTTCCTCCATACGCTTGCGGTACATCATGCCGAGACGGTTATAGATGGAACGGAAGAGATCCGGATTCATCTGCTGTTTCAGAATACTACGGAGCTGAGCGGCACGCTGGGCAAAAGGCAGTGCGTCCAGAGGGGTCCCGGAAAGAGGCAGCACCATACGGGAGGAGCAGTTTTTGAAGGTTTCCTCACATCCCAGCATGCGCCGTACTGACACGGGAATGTATGCGTGAATCGGAGCATCCGCATCCGGATGAACGCGCAGGACAGCTTCCCCGACCAGCATGGAGAACATGACTGAGGGGGATGCACCGTTTTCTTTCACAAAGCGCATGAAAGTGTCAACGGGCAGGCGGAATCCGTATTCCAGTACCTCTCTGCTGGCCGAAGGAGTGATCTCCGGAAGATGATACGAGCTGACCGCACGCTGTTCCGGCATGGTGAAATCAGGGGAAACCGGATACTGTTTGGAATAAGGCTCAAAAGTTTCTGCCTCGGATTCCAGGGTACTGTCGGAACGGATGCCGGCAGCATCGTATTCGATGCCGTCCTTCATGCAGTAATAGTGATACAGCACAGACTCCATAAATGCAGTGATTCCCTGTCCGTCGCAGAATCCATGGAACATGGAAAACCAGGTCTTGTTTCCGTCCCAGGTGAGATCCAGCATATGATAATTATTTATACTGCCGCCAAACGTGCGGGGACCTGCATGGTGAGCGATTTCCATGGGCAGCGGGTTTTTGGCATAATAGACGGCGCCGTGCTCGATCGTGAATGTATCGGTCAGATAGGGCATCCGGCGGATGGTCCGTTCCAGTGCCTTTTGGAGCAGGCCGCTGTCAATGTTCTCCCGGTGACTGACCTCGATGGTAAATGTATTGAGATCAACCGGCAGATAGACATAAGGAGAGCTGGAAAGTGCCAGCTCTTTTTTTTCGAAAGACGGGCGTGTATTCATCATCGTATCCTCCTCAGATGGAAAAATATTCTGGTTATTGTGTATGTCTCAGGCGTTTCACTGTCCGGATGCAGGTAATGCGGCCGGATTACATCAGGCCGAGTCCGGTAATCAGACCGTTTTCCGGAGTCGTATAGCGGGAATCCGCTTCACGGATATAGGTAATGCCATGTCTGGAGAGCTGATCCAGGAATGCGTCTACGTATGCACCACTTTCAAAAGCACGTACTATTTCGAAGTGGAAGTATCCGCTTGTGGCAGAAATATACAGCGTGACTGTGCTGAAATTCGGGTCGATATTGGTTGCCAGATACTTGGTTCGCACGATTTCAGAACTGTATACACCCGCTTTCAGACTGCCGACATAATCGATCATATAGGTGTCATTGTTGGCGTTTTTGGCAAAGTCCAGGTAGGCAAGCCGCCCGGTATAATTTGGAATGGATGCTCCGATCTGCCGCAGGGCGCCGCCCAGCCGGTTGGCGAGGAATCTGGCTGCGTTGGGATCGTTCGACTGCCTGAGCAGGGTACGGGCATGGGCGGCCTGCTCAGCAAAAGACAGACCGTGCATCTCCTCCATGCGGTAGGGAATACGCAGGGCACCTGCACAGTTCTTGAATGTATTTTCTGCATTCAGGTGTTTGCGGTAGGAGGCGGGAACCAGTGCTCCGACGGTTTCCGTGAGATCCGGATGGACAGCTTTCACCGAATTTGCCATAATCACATGCAGAGCTGCAACCGGTGTGGATTTGTTTTCCCTGACGAACTGCATGAATTCGTCTTCTTTCACGCGAACGGGGACGCCGTACATATAATCCAGAGGCTTTTCGTTGATCTCGGGAAGATGCCAGTATTTATCCGCAAACAGATTCATGGAATAGCCTTCCGGAAGCTCATAGGGTTCGGCGAAGGGGTCTTTTTCTTCATCCGGAAGGATGGGACTGTCCGGAGTACGGATACCTTCCACCTCATACTTTTTTCCGTCCCGGATGCAGAAATAGTTGTAGAGTGTGGCTTCGATAAACAGGTTCATGCCCAGGCCGTCGCAGAATCCATGGAACATGGAGAACCATACGGTATCATTCCAGTATGTTACATCCATCTGGTGCCAGTTGGTTTCCGGACCGCCGACGTGCCGCAGCTGTTCCGTCTCCACAACCTCAAAAGGCAGCGGATTTCTGGCATAATAAAAATCTCCGTTCTTCTCGGTCAGTGCATCAGAGAAGTAAGGCATCCGCAGAAGGGTGCGGTTCACTGCTTCCTGAAGAATTTCGCCCCTGACAGGGCTGCTCAGTCCCACTTCTACCACATAGGCACGGTGCGGCTTGCTGCGGTAAAAAGAAGTTACGCCGCTGTAATTCTTTTCTTTGAGTTCAAAATCTGGTCGATTCATTATTCTGTTTTTCTCCTTGCCACCTGTTTCATTCCCTGTCACTGTCCGGCTGGTGCAGGAACAGGAGATCTTCGGTTTTCTTGTCTATGATGTTTCTGTATCAGCTCCGCTTTCGGGCCTGTGGAAAATCCGGAACAGAGCCTTTCATAAGGGAAAATGACCACCGGAATGAAGCCGGTGGCCGGTTACTGATCGTACGGCCGGAATGGATATTTCCGGTATATTTCACGTCTCCGGAAAAGGATCTGCTTTCCGGAAAACGAAGTCATGCTTCGGACCTTCCGCTTTCCGGAAAGCACAGATGCACCCGGAAACGTCAGGCGTCGTCTTCCTTGTTGCTCTGCAGCAGGAATTCCTGGATGCTGAATTCATTCTCATACAGGAAATCCATGCAGTAAACGGGCTTTCCATCCGGATAATCCGTATGGAAGTCACTGACGGCTTTCAGAATGATCTGGGCACTCATGGAAGTATCCCGGCGCTTGTCAATGAAGTATTCCGCGCCGCTGTCGCTGAACGAAACGCGCAGCCATTCCGGCATCAGGGTGATCTTTACCCGGATATTGCCGGCAGCGGAATACGCGTCCATGATGCGTTCGGTGAGCATTTCCTCGACGGCCAGGCGGATCTGGGATGTCCGGCGTTTGGCGAATCCGATGTTGGAGGCCAGTTCGCTGACCAGACTGGTGATCGGAACGATGGCATAGCTGCTGTTGCGGATGGAGACATCGAATACCGTCACGCCGCCTGCCAGCTCTTCGTTCACCGCCAGACGCTTGAGGCGCATGAGCATATCCGCATGGAGGGTACGCTGGTCCAGCTTCCCGTTTACATTGAGCGGAAACTGATCATACAGGAAAATGTGCGAGGGGATCTTGAACCGGGCAATCATGGACCGCAGGGCGTTTTTGATTCCGTCCGGATCAAAACTGGCACCGCCGTCAGTCATGGTTACGCAGGCTTCCACGCTTTCCCCGTAGATGGGGTGCGGTGCGCCCATGACCTTT
>CACXHF010000382.1 GCA_902767305.1 uncultured Eubacteriales bacterium | reverse complement strand
TTGAAACGATGTCCGTTAATGATGATTTTCTTCTGATTCAGTATTCCAAGCACGATTAGCGATGCACTGACAAGAATGATAATGAAAAAGCTGTGGGTCACAAAAATGTACAGGAACAGGGCAATGGCCAGTGTCCCGAAAACAGTCGTCACATACGCCAGAATGGTCTTGCCCGAATCGCTCATATTCCCTTTTTCCGCGTCTACGAGCCACATGATAAACGTAATCAGCATATACATGGCGACAGCACTGAAACATGCAGGCAGAACCAGAATCGGAATCCACATCGCTTCTCCGGAGAATATCGGAAGAATGTTCTGCATGGAAAGATAGGCACAGAAAATGCCGAAGTAAATACATGGACATGCACGTCCCAGGATGACGCCGCAGAAAATGATCAGACCGGAACTGATCAGGAAGATGAGAATCAGGAAAAGATGCGGCAGTGATGGGATAAATTCAAAACCGGAGGCTGTGGTAAGGCTCAGTCCTGCCAGAAACGATTCCATTCCGTTCATCCCTCCTTCTTATTCTAATATCCGCTTTCAGGTGTCATCCGGAACTGTCCTATTGAATTACAGTACTTCAGCGAGACTGACAAAGCGGTACTGCTTGCGCTGACCTTCCATTTTTGTCAGATAGGAATCCAGCGCTCCGGGCATATAGGCGGGCATCTGATCCAGATGGAAGATATAAATCTGCCCGCTCTTGATTTTCTGATTCAGGGTACTGACAAAGTTCTCCGGGCTCTTGATTCCCGAATATTCAAAGGTGAAATAACCGGAAACGCTGTAGGAATACCCGCATCCGAACACTGTCTCAAGGCCAGACCTGCTGGCTGCCAGCAGATGTGGTCTGAACAGTGTGGATAGAACCGGTCTTCCGCCAGATGAAAGGTCTCCGACAATATTCACCAGTGTATCATAACTTTTGACCAGATCTTCGCGCAGCGCTTTCACCTGCGTGGAGGTCAGGTCCATAAACGTGGCAGATGATTTGTACGTTGCCAGAGAGAAACCGGTATGTGTATTGCTTCCAATGGTATGTCCGGCAAGTCCGATTTCACGAAGGAGTCCGGGATTTTTGGCTGCATCTGCAGTTCTGATAAAGAATGTTGCCTTGATACTGTGCTTTTTCAGCACTGCCAGCAGTTCTTCAACCCGCTCGTCAGTTCCCCATCCGTCAAACGTCAGGAAAACCATGTCCCGATCGTTCTTTATAACTCCGGTACGGTCCAGGAGTTTGATCTCTGCATCTGTAAATCCGGGCAGATATCCCTTTGTCCTCATCCAGTCAATGCCGATATAGCGCCGTTCGATGACCGACATGGTATCACCGGAAAGCTGTCCCGGCCGGATCTTCCCTTTTACCGTAGAGAGAACTGCCGAGGAATCTACCGGATACGTAAAGACATACTGGGTATTGGTCATCATGTCATTGACGCCAAGTGCAGGCAATGTAGTATAGGAATTCATAATCAGACGGATTACATTTCCAACGAGAAGATGGCTTGTGGTTCTGCCCAGTTCAAAATGCAGAATTTCCCCGCGTCCGATAATGTCGTTTCCAATGACAGAATTGCAGATCTGCCGTGCTGATCCCAATGCAACCGATGCATCAGTCACAATGCTTCTTGTCTGGGAAAGAACCGTATATCCGCCTGCAGAGGCTGCCAGACGCAGCATGGTGGACGGACTGCCGGTCAGCTGCCGAAGACAGACACGGCCGCTGAAACCAATTTTTGTCCGCAGCGTATTCTCTGCTTCAAAAATGGCTGAAAGAAGATCCTCAGTTGTCAGATACCGGCCGGTATTTACCGCCAGTCCGACCGCATGGCCGGCACTTGCAATGTAGGAGACAAGATCCGAATTATTCTGAAGATCTTCAAAGGTTACAAAAAATGTTCCAACGCTTCCGGTTTCTGTCAGTACATCAAGGACATTTTTGAGCTCTTCCTGACTTCCAAGTCCCTGAAATGTCAGAATGATTCCTTTCTGAGTCGTATAAATATGCTTAACGATGTCTGCCGAACGCTGTTTGTTGGTTTCAACCAGATTTTTTGCTCTGGCTGTCGCATTTCCGCTGACAGAGGAAAGTGTTACCTGCTGTGCATTCGAAAGATTGGCAACCAGCGAAGTAGGCGCCGGGGTCAGGTAGGTATCGCGTGCAAGTGCCGTCGCATCCGGAAGAGGCGTTGCTGCCACCGAAGCGAAGACGTTCTGACGGGAACCTGACTGATAGGAAGCCGCCGGTGTGGAGCTGCTTTTCCTTATGGCACGCAGGTGAAACCCGCCAATCAGGGTAGCTATGCAGACAACAGACAGAATAAGTGTCAGCCGCAGCTGTCTTTTAAATCCGTCCATAGTGTTCCTCCTTCTCCAGGCATTCTCAGTCAATTGTCAAAAAAGCTTCTCCGTGCCTGTTTTGACATCTTCAGCCATTTCTGCCGCTTCCCTGCGTCCTGCGGGAATCCGGCACCAGTTCGTATTCTTTACTGTGGCAACACATTCGTCAGAGGCACAAAACGGTAGCTCTTTCCGACAGCCGTCAGATACTGATCAATCAGATCCGGCAGATCGACTTCCTCGTCATTCACATAAGAGATTGACAGTACAGCGCCGCCCTTTGTCGCGGCGATCATCTCTGAAAGCTGATCCTCCCTGTAGATCCAGTATTTCTCCGCATCCTCATCCGCATCCGGTCCAGGCTCCACGCCTTCAATATTCAGATAGGCCCCGCCAACAGACCACGAAAATCCGCTGTCAAATACAGCATTCATTCCTACCGGATTGATTCCATCATATGGCGGTCTGAAATATGTTGTAAGCGCAGGTTTACCGTCTTTCAGCGGAATGTCCCCCATGATCCGCATCAGCGTATCATAGGCTGTCTTGAATTCACCCTGAAGTGCACGCAGCGCAACTTCGCGGTTTCTCAGAATATCCTCCGTCGTTGAAACGGTTGAGGAGGTATAGACTGTATTAAATGTTTTGTCTGCACGCACTGCCAGTGCATGTCCTTCCTCCGCAATGGCTCTGGTCAGATTGGGATTCCAGTCTGCCGTTTCCGTACGGATAAAGAACGTTGCCTTTGCACCGTGCTTTTTCAGAACATGGAGAAGCGGTGTTACAAATTCATCCATGTCCGCATCATTTAAAGTCAGATAAACTTCGTTTCTTGAATTCTTGATAATACCGGTCTTGTCAATGGAACGGATTTCCTGTTCACTGAAATCCATCACTACATCGTCCTTATCCAGCAGAGGAGAGCCGATGTAATGGCTGGTCATCTCTGCCATCAGCGTCGTCTTCAGCTGTCCTCTGCGGATTCTGTTGCGGACACGCGGCAGAATCTTGCTGTCCTCCAGGGGATACAGCCACAGCTTCGGCGTATTATTAATCATGTTGTGATAACTGTGAAGCGGATATACGCTGCGCTGTTCAGCAAAGCACTTAATCAGTTCGCCTGACATTTCATCGCTGTAGATAAATTGATTCATGTCAAAGTGAACCAGCTCGCCACGGTTGATTGTTCGGTCAAAGCGGGAGAGAATATCCAGCATGATCTCCTCTTCGTCATCCATTCTCCGGGTATCCTGCGGACGAACCGGGAACAGATACGCGGTGGCCAGTGAGAAGCCGCCTGCTGATGCCGCTTTAAGCAGATTGAATTCCTGATCATACGGAACATAAACCGGAAGTTCATTACTGTAACCGAACTGGAGTCGGATTTCCTCTTCGCAGGCAATCATTTCCGTCAGATATTCCTCAGCCGTCGGCGAGTCGATATCCGGAATAAAAATGCCGATATCATGGCCGTCTGCCAGCACCTGGCGTACCTTTTCCCGCTCATGAACCGCTTCATTCAGCGTTACATAGAACATCGCCTTTCCGTTCAGCTGCTTCAGCGTCTGCAGGACATAATTAAGCTCTGACTGATTTCCCAGATCTGCAAAGGTAAAAATACAGCCTTCCTCTGTCGTATCGATACGACGGACAGGATATGCAAGACCCCAGTCTGTCGTCCAGATTGCCAGTCGCTGCTGTGCTTTGAGACGGGCGTTTGTAGAAGCCAGTGCATCCAGAAGCGCGGTCAGATTCTTAACCACTTTCTCCGAATTTCCGCTGTCCAGATGAACACGGACAATCTCTCCGCGCACAACCCCCAGAAGCAGCTGCATCGCAACTTCCTCGCTGGTACAGTCATCCAGACTGATTTCGGAATGCGTGACAACAACCTCAGAAAAACCGCAGGCTGTCGCTGCCCGAAGACCGGTAATGCTGGGTGTTTCACGGCTCATTACGGGAACACGGATCAGGTTATATCCAGCACGGAAAAGGAATGAGAGTGAGCAAAGACTGGCAACCAGTTCCTCACCACTTGAGCCTGTCATGCTGCCGCCCTGATTATCATAGAGCAGTCCGACTTCGAGATCATGATCCAGAAGTGTCTCTATGGCTTTCTGGCTGGTCCTCAGTTCTCCTTCCGTAAAAAAGAAGGTACTGCTCAGACTTCGTTCCTCAAGAACATTCGCCAGAGCATCCATCATTTCCGTTGTTCCCGTTCCGGTAAAGACTACCTTGACACGCTCGCCCGTAAACCGGGGCATACTTTCAGTAATCTTTATGGTATCCTCATCGGACACCTGGCGGAACCGGGCAAGTGCATCATTCAGATCCCTGGCAGTCATATTATCCATCACAGATACAAGTGCTCTGGTATTGGCTTCAGAACCGGCCTGTCTGGACGGCTGTCTGCCGCGAAGCATGAAAAATACCACTACCACACAGGCAACGAACGCTACCATCAGTGCCAGAGTCATCGCCTTTTTCTTGCCCATCTTTCCGCCTCCCTTCCATTCATTTTCTTAATCTCCTCTGCCCTGCATCCATAAACATCGTAAAAGGGCAGACTTCAAATCTGTTACTTGAATGTCAGTGCCTTGCGGACCTTGTCAATCGCGAGGCTCACAAACGAAGCCACATTATCCGCTACACTCTTGCTGGTTGTGGCAATCCGCGTCGTATAGGTATAGTAAACTGAGTTGTCTGCATGGACCGGCATAACCTCAAGACCCTCGAAAATGCCGTCAACTACATCAACCGGATCCAGTGCCTTATATGATCCGTCTGTCACTCCGGCTCCCAGTGCCACAACACCACGCCCATGGGACCGGACTTCAAGATCGCTGACAACCACCTGATTGTTCACCCATACAGTCAGTTTGTCCGCAATCAGGCGGACACGAAGCTGAATATCCGTTCTTGAGCTCGAACTGAATCTTGCATCGGCAGATTCCGCACCTTCTGAAATACCCTTTACCTTAATCCGACGCAGCTGATCCAGTGTTTCCTGAGCCTGCTTACGCAGTTCCTGATTGGATTCATTATCCAGAATTGCCTGAGCATAAGCGATTCGTCCGGCCAGTTCTTCCTCTTCACGGGAATACTTTGACTGCATGAAGGAGATCGGCTTCTGCAGCCAGGTTTCAAGCGTCTGACCGGCCTCTCGGATATACATTACTCCGTCCTGAACGGATATTTCAATTCCGGCACGTGTATTTCTGTCTGTCCTCAGATAAACACTCTGTCTTCCGGCAGCACTGCCAAGCATACGAACGCTGAGATCGCAGTCATCAATCATCAGACCGCGCAGAGCAAGCGTCGCCTCTCCGTCCGGTTCCGAGGTCAGAATAATATTCGTGTTTCCGAACTCTGCAACACCGTTAACCAGCATCCAGCGATTCGCCTCAGTCTCGTTGCCAACGGCAAAGCTCTGCTCATCCGCCGTATCATCCCATACACGCATCAGAAGGTGGTTCACCGGCTGGTTGCCCGATACATAGATATAACTCAGGTCATATGCTGATGAATCCTTCGTATTGAGGGCGGTACCCTGACGGTTGTAGTTGATCGGATAATCCTGACGGATATTGTTTCCGTTGATTCTTGATGCCAGCTCTACATTGCCAAACGCTCCGGTATTAGGCTCGGTAAATACATACAGCTGCGGCAATGCCCCGAGAACCCCCTGATAGACGTCCCGGATTTTCTGATAATTGTTGGAAATGCGAAGACGCATGGCTGATTCTGTTTCCGATGGAATCCGGTCTGCATCTCGGATATAGTCGGTTTCAGCAAATTCATAGTCATCGTCGATAAAGTCTTTAAGCGCATCATACTCTTTCGACGTGAGAACACCAAGATAGTTTTCGTACCGGTCATACACGTTAATGTAATTTCTGCTGTATCCGCGTGTTCCAACCCGGATACGTCCTGTATTGGCCAGTCGAACCAGTGTATCACTGGAAATAATCCCGTCAGGTCCGATCTCATCTGCATAATGACAGACGACTGCGGAAAACCCGACTTCATTGAGTATATCCTCTACCTGATTAATGCTTTCCTCTGCCGCATCCAGAAGAAGGATCATGACTGCCTTTTCAGGAAGACCTGTCCCCAGCTCATAGAATGTCTCTGCATCAATGGGCATGATGGAGGTATATCCGGACCGCCTCAATGCCTGCATCTGAAGACGGAACGTATTGATGCTTACCTGATCCCCAACAGGATTGGCGGAAATCGTCGGATAGGCTATGGCCGTGAAATGAGGCTTTCCATACTGAGTGGCCAGAAACCCCTGTGCATCCGGTGCATGGAGCAGATGCCCGCCATAGGCATCAATATATTTATAAGGAAAGGTTTCAACCACGACCTTCTCCTCATTCAGTGTCTGGCCGAACAATGAAGCATGGAGGAAAAGGAGGACTGTCAGTGCCGCGATTTCAAAGCCGAACTTGATCTTGCGGCGTTCCTCACGCTGCTGTGGATTTCCGGACTGTTTCTGCATCTTCCTCCTCCTCTCTTCTTATTATTGAATGAATCGGCCGGATAAAACTCCGAACCGGCCCTCCCCCGTGCCGAATCAGCATCAGGGAATATTGTTATTAATGAAATTAAGCAGTGCCTCACAGCCCGCATCATTCAGATGCGAACCGTAACTGTCCGGGTCCAGACAGTATTCCTCCCGCAGCGCACCCTTGTCGTTGCGCAGCGCATAGGCGATGTCCAGGAATGTGATTCCGTGTGCCGCACACATCTTACAGACCATCAGATTATAATTGAAAACCTGCCAGTTGGAAGGCGTCGCATTTCTGGCGGCTATCACCGGCGGAATTGACAGAATCACAATATCGATATTCGGATTTTTCTGCCGGATCTGATAGACCAATACCTTGAGATTCGTCAGATATCGTTCCTCTGAATAGGCTTTCAGATTTTCCGGCCTCAGACACAGATAAACCCGCCTGGCTTTCAGAAATTTCAGCGCATCATCAATATGAATACGCCGTTCATCCACCATGGGCAGAACAGCCGCGCCTTCATCCGATATCAATGCCTTTTCCAGCGTCAGCTTGGATGAAACCAGAAACTGGGCACCATCCCAGAACAGCTGATCCCGCTCTCTGCGCCAGTTGACATAACTCATCAGATTGGCCATGATGGAATCCCCGACAAAGACCGTATCGTAAAAGTCCCCGATCGATGCAGTGCTGGTCACCGTTACGCCCAGCGGTGTATCCGTCTTGGGCAGTGAATAGTTGCTGCTGATCAGCCGCTGCGAATAGTTGGCCGGAAGGACAATTTCATTTCCGGCCAGATTGACTTTTGCTTCCTGAAGCTCAGCCGGCGTTACAATTGTATAGTGATTGAGTGTCAGTGATTCGATCAGCCAGGTCAGAATCTCGCTGACATGCAAATCCACTGCACTGACTTTTTCCTCTGAATCGAGAATACTTGGCGTCGGATCCAGAGAAACACGTCCCACCAGCTGTGAATTTGCCTCCTCATAAGTACCCGCCGCATTTCCCAGATGAAGAGAGATAATGCTGCCGCGGACAAGGCTTTCCACAAAAGTATCTACTTCTTCCTTTTCTACAAAACTTTCACGGTTGAGGTAGATATCCGGCTTAACTACGCCCTGAAGGCCGCCTGCCGTTACTGCCTGCAGAACAGGCTGCGTATAGTCATTGGCATTCAGACAGGCCAGTTTCGGATAGACCCCGCATGCCCTGTAAATCAGCTGCTGCGTCCGTTCAAACTGGTGTACATTGGTGCTGACTGAATTGCGTTTGTACGAACCTTTCCGACGCATGCCGGCATTTCCGATTTCATATCCCGATTCCACGAGATAGGAAACCATCTCCGGATACTCATAAGCCGTATTTCCGTCGACAAAAAACAGGCCATCCAGATCATAGGTATCCAGCACCTGGCAGATCGCTTTAAGAACCGTGTCGTCCGCATAGCCCTCAAAGACAATGGAAACTACCAGCTGACTGGTTTCTATTCCGGCAAGAACCCCTGCAGCTGCCTCTGAGAGAGACGGCTGAGGCGTCGGAGTGACATATGTGATGGGTTCAACGGTTTCTCTGACCTGATTCTGTCGGCTTCCGCAGCCGCTCAGGACAAAAAGCATGACCAGCAGGATCAGAATCAGTACTCCAATTTTCTGTCCTGATCTCATTTATGTCCCTCTTTCCATCCCTGATCATTCCATCTTGCACCATTGTCTCTGCTTTCATTCAGATAATCCATGTTCGCACGAGGCGAAAGAGCAACCATATCCGTAGATCTCAGAATCCCCAGAGAATCGTCCAGACTCTGTTCAATGTTGGTAAACTGTTCAGCCAGACGCTGACGGAACATGAGCGCATTGAAATAGGCAGCTTTTGTCGCAGCAAATGCCCGTGAGCGTACCATTTCAGCCTCATCCAGAATCCGGCTGCTTTCCTCGAGTGCATCCTGAATAATCTTCTTTGCGCGGGTATTGGCATCTTTGACTGTATTCCCCTGAACCTCATTCTCAAGGCTGGAAATTTCTTTGGCCTGCTGCTCGATCCGGGCATGAAGGCTTTCATTCTGTGCAGCCATTTCCTGATAAGCCCGTTCCGCTTCATTCAGATTTGCGCGAAGAGACTCAACAGCCGAATCCTGTGTATAAAGCTGCTGGCCGTTGTACTGCCGCATACCTGCCAGTTCCTGTTCAAGCTGCATGATGCGGTTCTCATAATCCTGAATCACTCCGGGATTTGCAGAAACCTGCTGACTCTGCAGACGTCTGTTTTCCGCCTCGAGCATAGCAATATGTTCCCGGTAACCGGAAACTATTCCGTCATTATCAGGTGTTTCGTTCGTGCGCGCATTCCGGAGTTTTTCATTTTCCTGCTCCAGCTGCTCAATTCTGCGCTGAGCCTGTGCAGCCTCCTCATTTCCGGCGGCATCCTGCCCCGCACCTGCCTGAAGCTGTGCGATTTTCTGCTCAAGTTCGGCGATTCTTGCCTGATACCGGCCGTCCTGCTGTACACTGTCCGGGGAGCTTCTCTTCGCCAGTTCCTCTTCAAGCTGGGCAACTCTTGACTGATACTGCGCAATCAGCTCGGCATTTCCGGCATTCCCGACCCCCAGATTCTGAAGCCGTGTGATTTCCTGTTCGAGCTGAAGAATCCTCGCCTGATACGGACCGACGATTGCCTGATTATTCGCGGCATTCTGGCCTGCCTCCGCAATCAGATGATCTGCCTGAGCCTGGGCTTCTTTGAGAATTTTATCCGCTTTATCTTTGGCCTCTCCGATCGCAACCTCCGCCTGAACATTGGCGTCATCCAGAATATGCTTGCTCTGGGCGGTCAGCTGTTCCATTTCCTGTTTGAAACGTGCCAGCTTTTCCTCTGCGGCTTCTGTTTCGGAAATAGCCTCACTTCGCCGCAGTTCTGCTGCCTCGGCAGCCTGCTGAGCTTCCTGGCTTTTCTCCTGGAGTTCTTTTACCGCATCCATGCACTGAGCACGGGTTGTGAGTGCCGCTTCCGCTTCCTGACGGGCCTGACTGCTCCGCTGCTCCGCTTCTGCCAGACGCTTGTTTGTCTCAAGACGTGTTTTGTGCAGCTCTTCTTTCTGAGTCAGCAGCTTCTGGCTCTCTTCCTCGATCTGTTCAAGACGGGCAACTGCTTCCTCACGCATCTGTCCGCTTTCCCGAAGCTTGGCCTCAGCATCATCTGTCAAGTGACGCAGTTCCTCAATTTTACGGTTTTTGACATCAATGGTTTCCTGGAGTGCATCCATTTCCTCTTCCATCGTGTCAATTCTGCTCGTAGTGCCCTGAACCTGATTCTCGAGTGAACGAATATAGGGTTCGACCTCACGGCTTCTGTAATATTTTCCCCAATGAAGCCGGAACTGTTTTCTGATTTCAGTTGATTTCTCTGCCATACTCTTTCACCTTTTATGAACCTTCCCTGTACAAAAATCATCCATCCAGCGGTTTATGAATCTCCACAAATCGAAAAAAATGTAATTCGTCTACCAAAATGTCGATGTATTATAACATACTTTCTTAATATTTTGAATACCTCGAGCCGCTTTTCATTTCTTCCGGACCCCGTCGAGAGGAAACACTGTGAAACATATAAAAAAACGATACCCTGACATATCGGGTGAGTTTTGTCAAGTATACCACACAAACCGCCCAAATTAAAGCTTTTCTGATTGTGAGCAGTCCCAGCAAAACCCATGTCGGCATCTTTCAGCTTTCCAGTGAATGCTGTTTCTCCCCTGCTTCTGCAGATACCATCGTTCAGTGCTCTGTTTCCTCTACCGAGAACAATATTTCCTACAGATTCAGCTCAATACACTCCACTATTCGAAATATCGATTTTTCCTGACCTGAGTATCTCAACGATCTGAATTCACATTATTACATTTTCAATTGGATAGATCGCCTGTATCTTCTTCCGCTCACCATATTACTGTACAAATCTGATTGGATCAGTGTTTATTCCTCTACTTCTGTTAAAAGTCCGTTTTTCATCACCCGTTGCTCCGCCGGATCAGGAGGGATGGCCTGTCTGTTTCAATTTGCCCACGACCGAAAGTCTGTTCTTTTTTATGTCCTCGCATTCAGCATCAGGCCACCACATCTGTCATCATTTAAAGTATATTCCGAATGATCTTCTTTATTTATAATAATTCGGTTCTCAAGTCTGTCATTTTCCATTCTGCCTGATTGACTCATCTGAAGTCTGTACGGTTTCCCTTGAAGTCAGGATGTTCCCGCCCTCCATACTGTTGCTCCTGTTCCTTACCCGCTGCAGAATCATCCAATCAGAGAATCAGGACATTCGATGCATGTAAAAAAAGGCGGGGTGAGAAATCACACCCGCCTGAAATAAAGACTGATCAGAGAATAAGGCCATCCATCATGAAGCTTTCGGGGATCGGCTCCTCTTCCACAAAAGTAAATTCCGGATCTGCCAGAACAGGCAGAAAAGCGCTGTACGGAATACGGTCAAATTCCGAGCCGTAACTGGATGCGCCGAACCAACCGCCTTCAACGGCTCTCTGGTGCAGGTCCCGGGCAAATTTGGTATGGTTGGAGCAGTCATGCACGACCATGTCCCACTTCTCGTTTCCCGCCATTTCCATCAGTTCAAACGTTATTCTGCGGCTGATAATGGGCGAAAGATAGCCTCTGCGGAACATATACATGTTTTCGCCTTCATAATTAACAAGATTATTCGCATTGAGATGAAGCTCAGCACAATTCATAAAATCTGCACCTGAAGCGAGAATTTCCCGTTTCTTCGTCAGGAACGCTTCCCTGAACGTACGCGTCATGGGAGTTTCGATGCCTACTGCCGGAATGTATTGCTTTGCAAGACGGATATTCTCAATAACACTGTCGGCGCAGTTTGAGGCGCCAAGGTTGAAGCGAAGCTCCGGCAGTCCCGCATCTGCCAGCATCCGCAGGTTCTCCTTTGTACAAAGCGTCCCATTGGTATACATATGCTGGTAAATTCCGGCATCCGCAAACTTCCGTATCATGGGACCGTACTTTTCAATTTCCATGAACGGTTCAAGATACACGTAGGCAATTCCAGTTGGTTTCCGGCTGATGGAGAAAAGAAGATCCATATCCTCTACCCGGTACTTTCCCCCTCCGATTTCCCACAGTTCTTCCCCGATTGCAGGGATCTGATCAAGCACACCGAAATCATAGCAGAACGGGCATCTGAGATTGCACCTGTTTGTCCTGCGTACAGCAGAAAGACCGGTTCCGGTCAGACAGGAACGGCAGCCTTTCGGAAATCTGGCCGAATCACCCACAAACAGCGTACGTCCATCCAGAGAATGAACGCCGGGAATCGCGCGAAGTCTTGCCTCGTTCTCAGTCTCAACAGCCGTTTCAATCTGTGAGAGAACTGAGAGTGCCAGTTCCTGCTGCATGGGCAGCAGTTCTTCCCCTTCCGGAAGCTCGCTGAAAAATAAATACCAGTTGTATGCGTCCTTTTTACTGATCTTCATGCATTTCGCCTTTCTTTAAGCTGGTCGGCAATCTGGTTCATCCGTTCATCCGTCAGTTTGAAATATCGGATAAAAACAAGAGCTGCGACAATCAGTCCTGCTGCCGGAAGCAGGGTCATCAGGAACCGAAGTCCGGTAATCGTTGAGGCAGACTGAATTTCTGCCACCACAGCTGTCTGGTCCGTATTCCCCTTCAGGCCGATGAGTGAAATACCAAGTCCTGCAATAAAAACGCTGAGGCCTGAAGCAGCTTTCACGACAAAGGTCTGCATGGAAAAGATCACGCTCTCCTCACGCCGCCCGGTCGTGATTTCTCCGTAATCCACGGTTCCCGAAAGAAACACCGTTGTCAGAACGATCAGAATACCGCTCATACAGAATACCAGCATACCGGGAATGCAGATGGCAATCAGGTTATGACCGAGACCCGTCAGACACATCACCATAATGATCATGTATCCTGCGATGGAAAGAAGAAGCGCTGTTTTGAAAATCGTCTGATTCGGAAGTTTTTTATGAATCAGCGGATACAGAACCGTCATACCGAGAATCTGGCCCAATCCTCCGACCATATTGAACATGGTATAACTCTGCACCCAGTTTTCACCGCCAAAGTCATATTTAAAGAAATAAATGATCAGATTCATGGTAATGTACATGGCACTGTTTACCAGGATAATGGTAACGACCGTAACCATCGCCTGATCGTTCTGCGTAAGTGCGCGAATCATCTCCCGGATGGTTCCGGATTTCGTTTCGGATACACTTCGTTTTTCCTTTATCGCAGCAAACAGAATCATTTCCGCCACGACAAACAGAACGGCGATGATCAGGGCGAGACGTGCAAATCCGGTCCGTTCATTGCCTCCGCCGAGGGCAGAAACTGCCATCAGCGTAAATACCGCCACAAGCGCATTGCCCACGCTGGCGCATCCACGCCCCACAACGGAAAGGTTTTCCCTCTCTCTTGGATCCGTAGTTACTGCAGGAATCATGGACCAGTAAGGAATGTCCATCATGGTGTAGGTGACTCCCCAGAGGATATACATCGCTGAAAACCAGACCATCAGCGGGGCGCCGGTGATATCCGGTGCCGCAAACAGAAAATAGAGTATCAGCGCATTGAGCACGGTTCCGGTAAAAATCCACGGCCGGAATCTGCCCCATCTGGTATTTGTTTTTGCCACTACAATGCCCATAAACGGATCATTGACAGCATCAAAAATGCGGGCAATCATCAGGATCAGTCCGACAAACGCGGCAGAAAGGCCCAGCACGTCCTGGTAATAGTACAGTACATATGACGCAGACAGCGCATAGACCATATCCTTTCCCACTGCACCAAGCCCAAACGCACCTATCTGTTTACGTGAAAATTGCATCTTTCCATTCTCCTGCTTTCCATCAATAATCTGAATGAACTGAACCTGAACCGACTGAACAGCCAGGGCCGGCACTTCTGCACCTGAAGCAGCTGCACAAGACCGTCTGATTCATGATAG
>CACXHF010000381.1 GCA_902767305.1 uncultured Eubacteriales bacterium | reverse complement strand
TTTCTCGCTGCATGTTCGGTCAGAAGACGCATATAGGTTTTGGCTTCAGGAATCCCGAGATACTGGGATACATCCATAAGCCCTTCCATAAGCGTCCCATATTCCTGTACGTCACAGTCAAGACAGACAGGATCATCCTGTACGCAGACCGTCCAGGCATTGTACAGTTCCATACACTTTTCCTCAAGCCGCGAATCATCCGTCGCAAGGAAAAGCTTCACATAGACACTCAGAAAAACCCCGACTCCGACATCCATTTTGCGAACCTGCTGGCCGGCTGTTTTCTCCATTTTTGTTCTCACATCACAGAGAATTTCCTCAACAGAAGGGCTGAGCAGAATCTGCTCAATACATTCATCTCTCTGTGTCTTAAACGGGCTCTCAAGAAGCCGTACTCCCTGATAACCGATTGATTTCAAAGCTGCCATTTTCACACTCCCAGTCTTCTCTGCTTCCCCGGGGACTTTCCCGGTTCACAGAATACAGACAGTGTACCCCAGTTTTCAAAAAACTTCAATATCAAAAGATACAGTTTGTCAGGAAACCCCGTGAACGAAAATAGCGGGCTGCGTCTATGCAGCCCGCTGTCCCGGGAAATCTGTCTTATTCTTTTCTGTCTCTGAACGCCTCCATCCGGACAGAGATCCGTCAGGTTTCAATCAGTACTGAATCACAGATGCAGTTCCCTGCGGTATCCGTCCAGTTCACGCTCGTTTCCATAGACAAAGTGATCCGGTAGGATCTCCACCCATTTGGGGCCGTCCACAGAATAATCGTGTATGGACGGATCATAGACCAGAAGCTCTTTCGTACGTTCAATGTATGGATTCGGATTTGGTACCGCAGAAAGAAGCGCTTTGGTATATGGATGGAGCGGATGAAGGAACAGTTCCTCCGTCTCGGCCAGTTCCACAATGCGGCCTTTATGAATGACGGCGATACGGTCCGAAATGAAACGGACAACGCTCAGATCGTGCGCGATGAACAGATAAGTCAGACCGCGGCTGGCCTTAAGTTCATTGAGAAGGTTCAGTACCTGTGCACGGATCGACACATCCAGTGCGGAAATCGGTTCATCGGCTACAATGAATTCCGGCTGCATGATCAGCGAACGGGCAATTCCGATGCGCTGCCGCTGTCCGCCGGAGAATTCATGCGGGAATCGGGAGGAGAACTCCGGAAGGAGGCCTACTTCCTTCAGTGCTTTCTGCACCTTATCCTGACGGTCATGATCATCCTTGTACAGATGAAAGTTGATCAGTCCCTCAGAAACAATATAGTCGACCTTGGCGCGTTCATTCAGGGAAGCCATGGGATCCTGGAAAATCATCTGCATGGAGCGGATCACTTTCTCATCCATCTCTCTGGAAATCTTGCCGCTGATCCGCTCTCCGCGGAACAGCACCTCGCCTGAGGTGATCGGATTGATCCGGACGATGGCACGGCCGATCGTCGTCTTGCCGGAACCGGATTCTCCGACCAGAGAGAACGTCTCGCCTTTGTAGATGGAGAAATTCACATCATCAACAGCCACAAACTTTTTCCGTCCGCTGCCAAAGGTCACCTGCATGTTTTTGACTTCGACCAGTGTTTCACGGTTGGGATCGCTGTGCGGATGATAGGCATTGGGGTCTGTTCCCTTTTCCTCTTTCGGTTCAGAGAGTTTGCGGATTGCCTGAGGCTGCTCTACTTTCGGCGCCCGCGGGTCACGAATCCATGCCTTGACCATATGCGTGGCCGTCACCTCATACATAGGCGGTTCCTCGAGGAAGTCGATGTTCAGCGCCTTCCTGTTGCGCGGTGCAAAGGCATCGCCCCGGATCTCATTGAACAGGTTGGGCGGCGTTCCGTCAATTGCCGGAAGCTTCTCGCCCTTTACGCCCAGCTGTGGCAGTGCAGAGAGAAGAGCCCATGTATACGGATGCCAGGGGTCAAAAAATACCTCATTGGCCATACCGATCTCGACAATCTGTCCGGCATACATGACGGCCACGCGGTCTGCCACGTTGGCGACAACGCCCAGATCATGCGTGATGTAAATGATTGTCATGCCGCGCTCTTTCTGCAGACGGCGGATCAGATCAAGAATCTGTGCCTGAATGGTCACATCCAGTGCAGTGGTGGGCTCATCACAGATCAGAATCTGCGGATTGCAGGCGACCGCAATAGCGATGACCACGCGTTGCCGCATGCCGCCCGAGAATTCATGCGGATACTGCCTGTACCGGCGTTTCGGGTCCTGTATACCAACTGACTCCAGAATCCGGTAGGTTTCCTCTTTTGCCGCTGTCCCCTTCAGTCCCTGATGAAGCTCCACGGATTCCTGAATCTGCTTTCCGACGGTTTTGAGCGGGTTCAGGCTGGTCATCGGGTCCTGCGTCACCATGGCGATCTTCTTGCCGCGGATACGGAGCCAGTCCTTTTCCTTAAATCTGGCAAGGTCTTCACCGCCATAATGAATGCTTCCGTGCGTAATCGATCCGTTCTTATCCAGCATGCCGACAAAGGTCTTGGTAAACACGCTTTTTCCGGATCCGGATTCTCCGACGATGGCCAGTGTTTCGCCCTCGTACAGATCAAGAGACGCACGACGGATAGCTGTCAGCTTCTTTCCGCGAAGCATAAAGGTAACCTCTACCTCATCTGCAGAGAGCAGCGGCTTCTGTGCAAGAATCTGTTTTGCACGTGCATCAAAATCAACAGTATGAATATCTGTATTCATGCTTTTGCCTCCCCTCTACACATGATTTCGCGGATCACAGGCATCCGAAAATGCGTTGCCGACCAGATAGAAGGTAATGGTGATAATGCTGACAATAATTGCCGGGAACAGCAGCGTATAGCTGGCTCTCGGGAAAATGGCTCTGGCCGAGCTGAGCAGCATGCCCAGAGACGGCTTGGTAATATCCATCAGGCCAAGATAGGTCAGCGTTGTCTCATAGGCGATAGTGCCGGGAATGGCAAGTGCCATCCGCAGAATAATAACGCTGATCAGGTACGGGAAGATGTTGCGGAACAGGATCCGGCTCAGACGGGTGCCGAGACAGCGGCTGGCCAGATTGTATTCCCGGTCACGGTACATGAAAACCAGATTCCGGACATTGCGGGCTGTCGCGAGCCACCCAAAGGCAATCATGGCAATTCCCATGGTCAGCAGGCTTTTGCCCACCATCAGGGCAATCAGTGTCATGTAGATGATGGTCGGAATGTTGTCAATCAGGTTGTAGAGTTCCGTGAAGAAACGATCCAGTTTCCGTACATAACCCCAGACCAGACCGATAATCACACCGACGGTAATCTGGCCGAGAGAAACCAGAACCGCAAGCAGAATGGAGGAACGGGTCGCATACCAGACCTGAGCCCAGTAATCCCGGCCGATTCCGTCCGTTCCGAACCAATACTCTTCACTGGGCGGCAGATAGGCACGGTTGATCGGATCCGGCTTCATATTGATGTCATATTTGCCGATGGCACTTGCCACAAAGGTAAAAATGAAAAGCGTAATAAACACAAACGACATGATGACTGCCGGTTTGTTCTTAATAAAGTTCGCCCATACGGACTTCCAGTAGGAATAATTGGAATAACCGGTACGTTCAGCATCCTGCGAATGATACTCCGCAAATTCAAAAAGCTGTTTCTCCGGCATATCGCGCCGCGAGTGCGGATACTCTCTTCCCATCGGGCGTTCCACTTTGGGATTGGTATCAATCGTCTTTTCGTCCACGTCCAGTTTGACCACCGGTGCTTCCAGCTCCTGAACGGTTTTTATTCTGTTCTTCGCCATCAGCGGACATCCCCCTTTCCGGTAAGCTTGATTCTCGGATCTATCAGGGTCATCAGAATATCGCCCAGGAATACGCCGATAATCCCCATCGTAGCGTACAGAAGCACAATTCCCTGAACAAGGTTCAGATCGTAGCGGCTGATCGCCTTCGTCAGCTCAGGTCCCATGCCGGGAACGGAGAAGAAGGTTTCCACCAGGAGAGAACCGCCTACAGTCAGGAGAATGGAATAAGGCAGATATTGTGCCAGCGGAACAAACGCATTCCGCAGTACATGACGGAACATCACCTGATGTCCGCTGAGTCCTTTCAGTTTTGCCAGGCGGATATAATCCTTGTTCAGCTCATCGACCATATACCGGCGTGTCCAGAGCATATAACCGGCGGTCGAACCGACGGACAGACAGACAATCGGCAGAATCATGGAAAGTTCCGTATTCATCCGGCCGCTGTAACGCATGGGCAGATTAAACCACGAAGCGCCTGCAATCATAATCACCGTGTAGATAACCAGATGCGGCACAGCGTTGACAACAACTGTATACGCGGTTCCAATCTGATCTATCGGCCCATCCTTGAAATTTGCCTGCAGTACACCCAGAATAACACCCAGAATCAGTGAAAAGGCCAGTGAAATCAGTCCGATATGCATTGAGATTCCCATCTTCTGAGCAATGACCTTTGTGACCGGCTGACCTTTCTCAAGACGCATGCTGTCCCCGAGGTTAAAACTGAGGCGAAGGTGTCCGGTACCGTCTGTGACCACACGTCCTGCATCATTCACCCGTTCTACCTGAATCATGTTCTTATAGAAGTTTCCCAGCTGAACCAGCGGCGGATCAAGCAGCCCAAGCCGCCTGAGTTTGTCTTCTTTCTGTTCCTCGGTGAATTTGATCAGCTCATCTTCAGTGAAAAAGTAGTCGGAAGGCATCATGCGCATGAGAAGGAAAACAATACTGACAACGAGCAGAATTGTCAGAATCGACTGTCCGGTGCGCTTCAAAATGTATTTGACCATTCTCTCATCCCCTTCTATTTCCGGGATCACACCTTACCGGTGTCCCGGCATATCTTTACCCGGAACTCTCTGGGCAAAGATATGCCATCCCTCCTGGCAAAAAAGAAAGGGGCAGTCCTCCCAAGGACTGCCCCAGAAAATCAGAATTTACTCTGCGGCATATGCCTCAGCTGCAGCCTTCATAGCTTCAGTGGTATAGAGATTCTTATCGGTCTCCCAGTCAACATAACGGTAGCCCTGCATGCCGTACATGCTGTAAACCTTGCTGTAGTTGTTTACAGCGGTCAGCTCCCAGGATACCTCATAGTAGCACGGAATCGCCAGAACGTGATCGATGAAGCAGGCCTCAGCCTTTGCGAATGCAGCATAACGTGCATCCATATCCGACGTGATAGCCTTGGCTTCATTCACCAGCTTGGTGAACTCTTCGTAATCAGCGATCAGATCGGCATCGGTAGCCTCGTTGATATAGCTGTAGTTGTTGGCATAGTAGGCAGCACTGTCATTGTACGTTTCCTGTCCGAGGAAGTTGATCGGGTCAGCAAAGTCAGCGCCCCATCCGTTGATGAAGAAGCTGGCCAGATGCGGCTTGC
>CACXHF010000380.1 GCA_902767305.1 uncultured Eubacteriales bacterium | reverse complement strand
GGTATTCGAATCAAATCAAGTTTAAAGGGTTGACATCCTCATTCTTCGACGACTATAATATGAAAATGATTTTCTGCTTTCTCTCTATTATGAAATCAGAGAGAGACGGAAAGGGGAGAAGCAGATCCACTCCGGATACGGAGGTTTTTGAAAAGTACAGACACGAAAGGATAAGAAGAATGGAGCATAATCCAGATATCTATTTATTGTACGAATACATGGAAAAGGTGCCCTTTACTGTCAGGATGAAGATATGCCTTGACGCTCCGGTCGATGCAGCACTTCTGACAGAGGCAGCACAGAAAGCGATCGAGAGACTGCCGTATTTCAGCGTCAAAGTCGGACTGGATGCGGGTGAAAACTATACCCTCGAGCATAATGACAGGCCTGTCGCGGTGCTGCCTGAAAAGAACGAAAGACTGGTACTGGGCAGCGAAGAGGTAAACGGTCACCTGATTGCGATCACTTACAGGGACAACTGTATCTGGTTCAACTGCTCCCATACGTTCTGCGGTGCAACGGGCGGCCTGTTCTGGATTAAATCGACCCTGTATCAGTATATGGTCAAAAAGTACGGGCTGATTGAAGCGCCGAAAGATGTAAAGCTGCCGGGAACGCCTGTGACAGAGGGCGAGATGTTCTTCCCGGATGCGGATAAGCTGCCTGACGATGAACCGATCTCACGTTACGAGGGCGGAGACTGCAATCTGCAGCTTCCAAGAATGCTGATGTACCTGCTCAATCCCTTTGTCAAAAATAACTATTACTATCAGATTGATATTCCCGCCAAAGAGTTCATGGAATATGCGGCGAAGATCGATGGAAGCCCGAATACCATCCTGACGGCACTGATGTATAAGGTGAGTACGCGTCTGTTCAAGCAGAAGGAGGGAACCTTTCTCTCGGGAAGGATTGCGATGGATTATCGCAGGGATATCGGCGCGAATCAGTCCTATCGTGATTTTGTCCGTTTTACGCATGTGAAGTATGAGTGGAGTATGAAGGACGAATCCATCCAGAAGCTCAATATGCGTGCAAGAGGAGCGCTCATCAGGCAGAACCAGGCAGAACTGAGCTACGAGAGATTTAAAAAGCTCGTCAAGGTGCACAAGGCTGTCGACGAACAGCCAAATCTGAAAGCCAAGAAGAAGTTTGCATCACAGAACAGCACATTCCGCAGTGATCCCCGGGATACCTATACTGTCAGCTATGCCGGGCAAACCGACTGGGGCGGGATGGAGGCGCATATCAAGGGTATCTATACCATTACCGACGGAGACCTGATGCTTGAGGTAAACGCCCTGAAAGACAAATTCTGTATCAGCTTCCAGCTGATCAACAAGGATCGCAAGCCCCTGGAACTGTTCTGTGAGCTGCTGAAGCAGGAGGGAATTTCCTTCAGCGTTTCGGAATGCTATACGCGCTACATGCCGAAAATCAAGCTGCCCTGACGATTGCCGGCATCGTATGATCTGTGGCCCGTATTTCGGAATTTCCCGGAGAAATCGGCATACCGCATAACAAAAAGACCTCTTCGGAGGTCTTTTTGTTATGCGGCTGTGCGTTCACCGTGTCCGGACATGCCGGGATGCGCCCGGTCTTCCCTGCCTGGATGAAAAATGCACGGGCAGTGCGGTCCTCAAAGTAACTGATTGATCGTATTCCGGGTGAAAATGCAGAAATGTCTCACCTGCAGCACAGGCAGCAGGAGAGACAGGATGCCGGAGCAGGATTTCCTTTCAACCGGCAGTCCGGAAGGTCCGGAGAGAAAAAGCGTGTTCTTTTTCCGGAATTTCCTGTTCGGACGCGGGCACGAAGGCACGGGTTTTGTTTTTATCATCCGGCTTTGTTCCGGCAGATGCAGATCTCGTATTGATGAGAAGCTAGTGGAACGGACGTCCATTTCCGGAGCGGGACTGGCTTCGGCACATTCAGGCCTGCGGTTTTTGCCCGCTGTCGTGCATCAGCAGATCACCGTGCCGAATACCGTTGGGTTTCAGCTTCAGGTACAGCCGATCTCCGGCAGAGTAACGCTTTTCCGGCAGATCACAAAAACGCACGGGCATAAATGGAGAGGCCGTCAGCGCCGGCTTCGTTCAGTTTTCTGAGTTCTTCATCGGATTTGGTTTTGGCATTGTCCGTTTGGGAATATCCCGTGATGACTTTTGCACCTGGGAAGGTTCGCCGGATACGTCAAATCCGTTTCGGGAGCTGCTTTTCCGACAGATGAAAGGAATCAGCATCGAACGGATATATCCGTAAAATTTGGCAGCAGTACCGCAGGTGTTCTCTGAATTCCTGCAGATATTCGTCCGTTTCAGAGAGGCTCAGTATCCGGAACCGGACTCCCTGAACCAACTTGCGGATTGTTCAGGGGTTATGGAGCGTTCCTCCGCAACGGGCGGCATAAAGGGATTCGCATTAACCGGAGGGCTGCAGATGACGTCGTTATCGTTTGCATGTTTCTTTGGCTAAAACACCTGAGTGATCCGTTCCCGGTATTCCCGCATTCTCTTTTCGTCACTGCCATCGATCAGGTTCCTGATGAAGGCAAGCAGCCTGTCTTTGGATTCAGGCAGTCTGCACTGGACATGAAGCAGGTTGGAGGCATGTTCATTCATGAAGATCGTATCATTCGTCAGGCAGCGTATGAACTCATGGATCTCTTCCAGCTTTTCGGTCTCTGTGGACTCGGCATACAGTCCTTTCTGCACAGCCCGGTACAGCGGCGTCCCGGGGACAACGGTCAGCATGGAGGTGTTGACCATGGTGGGATGAAGTCCGTCATACAGGGCGGCAGTCAGATGAGCATTCTGAAGGCCATACCCATGACCGCCTGCTCCGTTGAGAAAATTAACGATGTATTTGAAGCCTGCCGCGTCCAGCTTTTCCAGCTGCTCACGGGCCTGGGCAGCGGTATACCCCTTGTTGATGCGTTTCAGGACAACGTCATCGCCGGACTCCACGCCGATATACGGGTTGGCAAAGCCTGCAGAGGACATATTCCGTAGCTGCTGTTCTGTTTTGTCAGAAAAGCTGTCGATGCGGGCATAGCCGCCGATGGTTTCGACAGATGGAACATATCTGTGCAGCAGCTCAGCTGTTTTCATCAGGACATCATAATCTGCGGAGTATCCGTCCGCACCCTGCAGGAAGATGCGTTTCGGTGACCCGAAGGCTGCCGGGATCTCCCGGATGTCTGCTTCAATTTCCTCAATGGACACTTTCCGGAATTTCAGATCTTTGAAATAGGTGCAGAACAGGCAGGTGTTATGGGAACATCCTGTCGTTGTTGTCAGGTATCCGTCCGCTGTTTCATAGGGCGGACGGTTAATGCCGCCTGGAAAATTCATCGTCTGAGTACTCCTTACAGCGTTCTCTTATTCCTGCGGAACGCAGCCATTCTGTCCATATCCCCATGCCGTATGACATGGTCAAGTGCAGCGGCAATGCCGGCTTTTCGTCTCAGGAAGTCCGACCCCGTCAGGTTCGCCGCCACGGTATGATGGGTGATGAAAGTGCAGTCCACATTCAGGTTTTCGACAAAGGTTTTCAGTTCTTCCAGCATTTCCTTTTCAGAAAGCGGATCGAATTCGCCGCGCGCTGCTTCATCCAGAAGCGGGGTGCCGGGGAACAGCGTCAACCCGCTGGTACCGACTACCAGCGGCCTGCACTGGCTGAAAATCTCAGCAGAATGGATGGCATGTTCCAGGCTGTGTGTCCTGCCGGCTGCGCCGTTCAGAAAAGTCATCCAGTAAGCAATGCCTGCCTCTTCCAGTTTATGGCATTGTTCCAGGACATCCGCTGCATGGTAGCCTTTGTGAATACGGTCCAGCGTCCAGTCATCGCCGCTCTCTACGCCGAGAGAGATCTCACGCATGCCAAGTTCTCTCAGCTTTTTCAGTTCGTCAACCGTCTTGTTCCTGAGATCGGAAACCCGACCGGCCAGATAGATATCCTCGATCTTCGGCAGGTATCGGTGAATCATCTCCAGAATTGGCTTAAGCCTGTCATAGGTCAATACCAGAGGGTTGGCGCTGAGCAGCTGGATCGTCCGGGCATCGGGATCAGACTGCGCCAGTTCCTGCAGGTCTTCCTCAATCCATTCCATGGGGGACATCCTGAAAGGGACATCTTTGTACATGGTGCAGAATTTGCAGCGATTATGGGTGCAGCCCTGAGTGATTTCCAGCAGCGGCCAGGTAGGCCAGTAGGGGTTTCGGTAAACAGTTCCGGTAAAGTGCATCGTCGTTCCTCCAGTCCTTACAGCTCGGTAACAAAGGCTTCCAGAGGCATCCGTTTATGATGCCAGGCGTTGGGCTTCGCATGTGCTGCGGGGTATCCCATGGCAAACATCATGACCGGGATGATGTTTGGCGGCAGCTCAAACACATCGGATACCGTCCTTGCGTCAAAGCCGCGAAGTCAGACATTGTGGATGCCCAGTTCCTCCGCTTCGTACATCATCGTAGCAGCGGCGATGGATGCATCCTGCTCGCCGGAGTTGTAGTTGCGGAACATGCGGTCGTGAGGTGCTTTCCACACGGTGTTCAGGTCGTAGCAGACCAGAAGCATCAGCGGCGCGTTGTAATGGAAGGGCGTCACCATTCTTGCTTTTTCCAGGGCTTTCGGGCTGCGCAGAACGTAAAAGCGCTGCGGCTGATAATTGCAGGCGGTGGGAACGATGCGTCCTGCTTCGAGAATTCTGTCCAGTTTTGCCTGTTCAACCGGACGCGAATCAAAGAATCGTTCAGAATATCTGTTCTTTGCCAGTTCCATAAAATCCATTTCTTTATTTCCTCCTTGTGGCATCATTGTATTTGAGCTGCTTGTCATAATCCACATACAGATTTATAATGATGAAAGATTATTTTACAGATTTGGATTTCTGTAAGAAAGAAGGCCGGGGATGGCAGAGCGAACGAAGATATGGATTTCGGAGGCTATGAAGCGTCTTCTGATCAGGAAGCCGCTGGAAAAGATTTTCGTCACAGACATCTGCAGGGAAGCGGAGATTGAGCGCCCTACATTCTATTATCATTTCAGGGATAAGTATGACCTGATGGCCTGGATGTTCTGCCAGCGTACGCTGCAGACGGATGTACTTTCCGTGGAATCAGCTTCCAGAGCAATGAACAGTATGCGTCAGGACTACATTTTTTTCAAACGGGCGTATGAAGACAATTCTCAAAGCCCCATGTGGGCATATATGCATGAATACTTTGTGAAACGCTATTCAGACATAGCGGCTGAAAAGACCGGAGAAGCCCTGGATGCACAGACCGAGTTCAGTATCCGGCTGTACTGCTATGGCACTGTCGGAATGACACGGGAATGGCTGATTCAGGACAACATCACTCCGGCAGAGACTATTGTGGAGATGATGTTCGCCTCCATGCCGGAAAAAATGAAGCGGATTCTCTTCGACTGACAGATGATTTTTGACAGCACTTCACTGGTACATGAGAAAAACGCCTCTTCTTCGAAAAAGGCGCTCTCTCACTTGATGACATGCTCTGATTCGGAAAATCCAAGCCAAATCAATTACCAGAGTTTCAAACGATTCTCGGGAGCGGGATACCTGCAGTATCCCTCCTGAATCCCGCAGGTCAACGCAGTGCCACAGGATCTCCCTGTCAATCTTCTGCAGCAGGGAGGGAATCCCCCTTGCCATTGAAAACCTTGATCGAGAATGCCGGAGGAGTCAGCTTCCCTGCAGAAAAGGCTGCAGTTCAGGAAATCAATCGTGTCCTTGTCATAATCGAAGCCCATGGCCGCCCCACTATCAACGACCTTTTCGTTTGTGTAATGGGCCTGTACAGGTCACAGCAGAATCATCTGTCTCAAAAGTAAAACGGATTCTCTTTCGACAACTTAACCCACGGAATTTCTTCGGTTTACATTCATCTCATAAAAACGATAATAATACTTGAATCATTATAGTGATAATGATAATATGTTTATGTAAACCTTAATTAGTTAACAGACAGAATGGCTGAAAATGAGCAGGTCCGCCAGGACGACTGACGGGGAATATGCAGGTAAATGAAATGGTAACCAGGAACATCATCGTTCTTCCTTATGATACAGCATGGGAGAAGGACTTTCAGGTGATCAGAAATGAACTCCAGGAGGTGCTCGGGAAACTGGCGCTGAGAATTGAACACGTCGGCAGTACTTCTGTGAAAGATTTATCTGCCAAGCCAATCATCGATATTGATGTTGTTATCAGGGACTATTCCCTGTTCAATACGGTGGTTTCTAGATTGCAGAAGTTCGGTTATCATCATGAAGGAAATCTTGGCATCGTCGGACGGGAGGCCTTTGGATATGATAGGAAAAGTCACTTAAGGCGGCATCATCTGTATGTTTGCCCGGAAAGATCACCG
>CACXHF010000379.1 GCA_902767305.1 uncultured Eubacteriales bacterium | reverse complement strand
TTACATTTTCTTCATCTGATACGTCAGTAGTATCTGAAATGCTCTCAACAGATTCTGCACTTTCCATCATTCCTATAGGCACGGCTTCTTCATATTCCGTCTGAGTATCAATGACTTCTACGGGATAAGATTGTTTTTCATTATAATATACGCTTTTGCTATCTGCAGATTGCGAAATCGGAACGACAGGGGGCTCCATTGTTTTAGCTTCCTCGAGAATCTGTCCGTCTTCAAGCAGGCATCCTTCTGTATACATATGGTCCAGAACACCGTTTCCGACGAGAAGAAGAGACTGTCCAGGATCACTAGACGCACTGCTAGTATTACCTCCGATCAGCGCACCTGACAGTGCAATTGAACTTCGATCTTCCGCATTCAGAACAACCACTGCGTTCCCACCGAAAACATCTCCTTCACCGCCTTCAACACGGCCTATAATGCCAATATTTGATGTATCACGGGGTGAAATAATCTGCAATCCATTTCCACCAACAGAACCTATACCGCCTTGCATGGAACCGATAACAGAAATATATGCATTTCCTCCGATATCATAGAGGTTAACTGCATTCCCTCCGATATCAGTTCCATTTCCTCCAAAAATGTTTCCTCCTATTAATAACATTCCTTCTTTATGAAGAGGGGAGACGATCACACCCGCACCTCCGATATCAGAATCGCCGCCGGTTACCGTCCCTTCAAGTGCTGCATAGAAGCTTCCGCCTTCGTGTTCAATACTGATACCATTTGCACCATCTGTTGCAGTAACTGTACATGAAGGTGTAATGATCAATTCTCCATTTCCTTTAAACTGAATCGCCGCATCACGATTTCCATATACATTTACATTCGATTCAAGCATCACTTTCGATGAACCATGGATATCAAGTGAATCAACCAGATCCACATCGGAAAAAGACAGATTCGAATCAAGAATATGAACTCCGGATATAATTGCTTTTTGCTCGGGAACAGAACGAATTGAAACATTTTCTCTGGATATTAAAGGAATGGTTTCATCCGCCTGGATCCTGCCGGATACCAGAATGGTATCACCCTGTCTGGCCATATTGACTAAATACAGAAGATCGGAGTAATTATAGGCAGGACCAAGTTGCTGCGCATAGAGATGCCGTGGAACAAAGACTAAAGTAAAAATAACCCACAGCATAATCAACCGCTTCTTCATGTGGCGGCGAAACCTCCTTTCAATTTGTATTTCTTTCTTAAACATGCCGGAATTATATCACATCTTCCTGTTATTATGCAAACAATTGTAAAAATCCTCATATTCTGTAGAGAAAATACTCAAAGTCATTCAACGTAAAAATCAATCTCTGCTGATAATCCGGTGACAACAGGATAAGCTGTCCATTCATGAAAAACAGTGCATTGTCTGTTAACAGTAATCTGATCCACTTTTCATCAGCAAACGTATTGCCTCTGCACAACCAGCATGATCATTGTCCCTTACAACCAGACGTGCTGCTGCTTTTACCTGATTTCCCGCATTTCCCATAGCAATTCCGAGTCCGGCTTCCCGTATCATTGGAATGTCATTATTTGCGTCTCCTACTGCAATACATTCATCTATTTGTATTCCTAAAAATCGACAAAGCTTCCGAAGTCCATTGCCTTTATGAACACCTCTTTGTGAACATTCAACCGATGATATTTCTGAATAGACTGTCTCTATATCAAGCAAACGCAACGCATTCAAGGTATCGCTCCGTTCATCAGCGTTGGCATGGTAAAGATTTATCTTTAGTATCGGCTCATTATTTGCCTTGAAAAAATCAAAGATATCTGGAACAAGCGTCATCGCATGTTCATACAGGTGCCGATACACCCCCATATGATAATGATCAAGATTCTGCATATGACTTTCCTGGATGACGTCAATAAACGGCAAGACAATCTGAGGCATGACATCCTTTTTTACAATACTGTTCATTATTTTCTCAGCATCAGCCGGATTAATGCATGTAAGTTCAACTATCTTTTTTTTTTTTTTTTCATAAATTCCGGCTCCACTCGAAAAAATAGCATAGCGAACTTCGGGAAGAAGGGGTTCAAATTCAAGAATTTCACTGACTGCACGTCCCGTTGCAAAAACAACGGTTTTTCCTGCTTCTGTCACCTCACGAATGGCATTTACGCAGTCAGGAGACAAATTCTTATGGCTGTCAAGCAATGTACCGTCCATATCCAACGCAATCAGTTGAAACCTGTTCATTGTTTTCCTCCCGGACTTGGTCAATATGTTTATCTAATGATCCTGCAGCGACGGAGATTATAACAACTGATTCGTTTTGTGTAAAGAGACTGACTGTCTTGCTCCTGACAAATGCAAGCCTCTTTTACTTGACTAAGTATGTGAGAATCAGAAAACACCTGTCACTTTTTTGGATATTTATTGAAAAACTGTTGAATCTCGATAATTGAAGAAACTTAGAGTATTGATCTTTTCAAATCTCTGTGCTAGAATCAATTGAAACTCCTCCATCGCTCAATACGGTATGTCCGTTTAGTGCGGTGCGCGGACATTTTAATATAAATTCATTTGGAGGGATTCCTTAATGATTACAGCAGGTGATTTCCGCAAAGGTGTAACCATTGAATGGGAAGGCGGCGTCTGGACTATTGTTGATTTCCAGC
>CACXHF010000378.1 GCA_902767305.1 uncultured Eubacteriales bacterium | reverse complement strand
GAAGCTCCGCTTCGCTATCCGTGAGGGCGGCCGTACGGTCGGTTCCGGCGTTGTTACCAAGATCATTGAGTAATACCCGGACGTAAAATCGAAAAGAAGGAAGCTCATGAGAGCTTCCTTTTTTCTGCGTAAGAAGAATCACGATGTATATCTGGGACGATGCATTTCCTCCCAGGCACATAGTTTATCAGCAAGACAGACAAGCCATGCCTCTCTTGAGCGTGGTAAAGGCGCACCAGGGATAGGCCACATATGACTCAGAATGATATTTCTTTCTCTGGAATTGAGCGTGAAGATTTTTTCGGCATTCTGAAGTGCCAGCTTTGGATGAATCAGGGAGTGGCGGTAATCTGAATAGGGCATGGTTTCTGTGTCATAAAGATAGAAATCGTGGAGCATGGCACCGCGCACAAGACTTCCCGTATCTACTTTCATATGCCATTTTCCGGCAAAATGGTATGCTCGCTGAGCGACACTGATGCAGTGAGCAAAAGTCGTATTTCCTTTGTGCTGGGGGATGTTCTTGAGGCACTGCAGCTGCGGATGAGAGGCAAGTTCGGCGAGCAGTTTCTGAAACTGTGCATTATCTGTAGAGCTGCGTTTCATACTTGAGTATCCTCTTTCCGGACGTCAGGAATGAAACACACAGTGGGACAACGTTTTCTGCGAAAAAAGTGTCTGTCGTGACTGAACATGAAATATCTGATAAAACGGGAAAACTGTTTTAACATAGTAGCTGAAAGACCTTTCTGTATCCATTTATTTATCAGAGCACAGTATATCAGCGAAGAACAGGCGAATCAAGACAAAAACATGCGGCTGGATCCTGAAAGGGGCAGGCACTCTTCCCTGAGGACTGAATTAGGAAAAGTGACGTTATTACGTAATAGTATGGGTTGATTTTGAGAAAAAACGGGAAAATGGAAGAAATTAGAGGTATCAATAAAAAAAATCTGGATTTTCAAAAAAATGTGTTGACAGCGGTGCAGGACTGATGTAAAATATGCAAGCATGTTTTGACAGCTCTAATTATGAGTGTGTCTGATTTAGAAGGAGGTGCCTTGTATGGCGCAAGCAGGTGTACGTGTGAAAGTCGTGCTGGCCTGTACCGAGTGCAAGCAGAGGAACTACAACACGATGAAGAATAAGCGGAACAATCCTGATCGTATTGAGATGCGGAAATACTGTCGTTTCTGCAAGAAGCATACGGTTCATAAGGAAACCCGTTAATTCTGTTTGAGTACGAATAAGGATGTGAGAGAAAATGTCTGAGAAAAAAGAGGTGAAGACCGAGAAACCTGGCTTCATGGCTCGCGCGGGTGCATGGATCAAGAATCTACCGGCGAATATTGCTTCCAGATTTAAGAACATGGCAGCTGAGCTCAAAAAGGTTTCATGGCCTACTCGTGAAGATTTGATGAATTATTCACTCGTCGTTATTGTATTCGTTGTAGCCCTTGCTTTGATTGTTGGTTTGCTGGATACAGCTTCCTCATTCCTCGTAAGACAGCTGATCAAGCTGTAAGAAGAATCAGGAGGGGAATCGATGGCAGAGGAACAGGCATTGTGGTATGTAGTCCATACCTATTCCGGTTATGAAAACAAAGTTGCGACTGATCTTCAGAAGACGGCTGCCAATAAGGGATTGACCGATCTGATTCAGGATGTGATGGTTCCGGTAGAGGAAACGACTGAAATCAAGAACGGCAAGGAACATACAGTACAGCATAAAATTTTCCCGGGCTATGTTCTGGTGAAAATGGTGAAGACGACAGAAACTTGGTATGTTGTCCGGAATACACGCGGTGTAACAGGATTCGTCGGACCGGGAAGTGAACCGATTCCGCTGACGGATGAGGAATTCGAACGGATGACCCATACGCAGGGCACCGTTCGGTCTGTCTTTGAAAAAGGCGATAAGGTGCTCATTAATGAAGGCGGCCTTGGCAATGCGACTGGTATCGTTGAAGAAGTTATTCCCGAACAGAAAAAAGTAAAGGTTGCCGTCGAGATACTCAACCGTGTCAATATTATTGAGGTTGACGTGTCACAGGTGGAGAAGTTATAATTCCATCGTTCAGAAGACAAAACCCGGAATACCCGGTTTTGCAAACAGTCCGGCCTGTCCGGACGTGGGAGGAACAACTGTTCCGCATCACCACTTATTTTAGGAGGAAAAAGTCATGGCAAAGAAAGTTACTGGCATGATTAAACTGCAGGTCCCTGCTGGAAAAGCAAATCCGGCACCGCCTATCGGACCTGCGCTTGGTCAGCATGGCGTCAATATTCCTGGATTCTGCAAGGAATTCAATGAGCGTACCAAGAATGATATCGGTATGATCATCCCGGTAGTGATTACCGTTTACTCTGACCGTACGTTCACGTTTATCACCAAGACGCCGCCGGTTCCGGTTTTGATCAAGAAGGCGCTGAATATTGAGACAGCCAGCGGAGTTCCAAACAGGAACAAGGTGGGTCAGCTGACTCAGGCTCAGGTTCGCGAGATTGCTGAGAAGAAGATGCCTGACCTCAATGCCGGCAGTATTGAAGCTGCAATGAGCATGGTCAAGGGTACTGCCCGTTCCATGGGTGTTACCGTTGCAGAGAACTGATCAGTCGCCTTTCACCATTCCCGAAAAGGGATAGAATGTTGTGGGAGGGTTTAAACCGTTTGTACCACAAGGAGGATAAAAATGAAACACGGAAAAAAGTATATTGAGAGTGCCAAACTGATTGAGAGCGCAAAGCTCTATGATCCCGATGAGGCTGTGAAGCTTGCGCTTCAGACTGCCAAGTCCAAGTTTGATGAGACGATTGAGATCTCTGTCCGCCTCGGTGTTGATCCCCGTCAGGCTGACCAGCAGGTCCGCGGCGCGGTTGTTCTTCCGAATGGAACGGGCAAGAAGGTCCGCGTGCTTGTTTTTGCCAAGGGCGATCAGGCCAAGGCTGCAGAAGCTGCCGGTGCTGACTATGTTGGCGCAGAGGAACTGGTTGCAAAGATTCAGGGCGAAAACTGGTTCGATTTTGATGTCGTCGTAGCCACCCCGAACATGATGGGTATCGTCGGACGTCTTGGTAAGCTTCTGGGACCGAAAGGACTCATGCCGAACCCGAAGAGTGGTACGGTTACGATGGATGTTGCAAAGGCAATTGCGGACATCAAAGCCGGTAAAGTTGAGTATCGTCTTGACAAGCAGGCCATTATCCACTGCCCGATCGGCAAGAAGTCCTTCACCGCTGAGCAGCTGACTGAGAACCTGAACACCCTGATGGCGGCAATTATCCGTGCGAAGCCGGCTGCTGCAAAGGGTATCTACATTCGCAGCGCGGTTCTCTCTGCTACGATGGGCCCTGGAATCAAACTGAACGCGCTTAAGTTCTGATAATACCGATTTTTTTCAATCATTTCTTGACATACAGTTCATGAGATGATATACTGTCCGCCGATTGAGAAGTCAGTGCCAGAGACAGCCGGCGATGCGATGCATCATAAAGGATAATCCTGCCAGCCGAGGTGCGAGTGAGCAATTGTAATTTATTGCCCTTGCGCCATGCGCAGGGGCTTTTCTTTCGGACCAATCGAGGAAGGAGGAAATGACAATGTCTTCTAGTATTGAAGCGAAAAAGACACTTGTGGCCGAGATTGAGGAGAAGATTGACAAGGCAGAGTCTATTGTCGTCGTTGAATATACTGGCCTGACGGTGGATGCGGTCACCGCTCTCCGTGCAAAGTGTCGTGCTGCTGGTGTTGAGTATTGTGTTCTTAAGAACACACTTGTCCGCCGCGCACTAGCTAATAAGGGAATCGAAATTGATTCCAAACTGCTTGAAGGTCCGAATGCATATGTATTCAGTGAAAAGGATCCGATTTCCGGACCGAAGATCATCAAGGAGTTTATTGCAGGCATAGAGAAGGATAAAAAGACTTCTCCGCTTACCATTAAGACAGGCGTTATGGATGGTGAGGTGCAGACCGTCGAGCAGATTAAGGCCTTGGCCGATATCCTGCCGCGTGAACAGCTCATCGCCAAGATCATGGGCTGCCTCAATTCTCAGGCAACCGCACTTGCTTATGTGATCCAGGCTATTGCAGACAAAAAGGCTGCTGCCGGAGAACAGTAAGCTTACTGATTGTGACAAAGACTTTTTATGGAGGAACATAAAATGGAAATCAATGAGATCGTATCCGCGATTGAGAGCTTGACTCTTATTCAGGCTTCTGAGCTCGTTAAGGCTCTTGAAGAGAAGTTTGGCGTTTCTGCTGCTGCTCCTGTTGCAGCTGCCGGTGCTGCCGCTGCTGCTCCTGTTGTTGAGGAGAAGACAGAGTTTGATGTTGTTCTGACCGGCTTTGATGCCGCGAAGAAGGTTGCCGTTATCAAGGCTGTCCGTGAGGTTGTTCCCGGACTGGGACTCAAGGATGCCAAGGATATGGTTGAAGGCGTTCCGAAGACCCTCAAGGAAGGCGTCAGCAAGGACGAGGCTGAGGAAGTCAAGAAGAAGATTACCGAGGCCGGCGGCACTGTCGAAATCAAGTAATTATATCTTCCAGGAAGAAGGTCAAAAACCTTCTTCCTTTCATTTTTGGCAAATTTGATTTTTCCGGCTCGCTGCCGATACCGAATGAATACTATGTGGCAGAGACAGATAAAGCACTTTTCGGTTCTTGACATAGAATGTAATATTTGATATCATTAAATGTAGTAATGAAAACTACATCAATTTTGCGAGGTGGGTAAAAATGATTCGGACAAAGCTGATGGATCGTCAGATGCCTGATTATTCAAGAAGAGAAGAAAAGGTTAATATGATCACACATATTGTGGGTGGTGGAATTGCGGTGGCTGCACTTGTTCTGTGCATTATCCGTTCTGCGTTTCATCACAGCGGGATAGGAATCGGCAGTTCGATTGTTTTCGGCGTCTCCATGATTCTTCTGTATACCATGTCCAGTATTTATCATGGACTGCCGGACGGGAAAGCAAAGAGGGTCATGCAAATACTGGACCACTGTTCGGTGTATATCCTGATTGCCGGAAGTTATACGCCGGTTCTGCTGTGTGGTGTTGCCCGGGAGGAGCCTGTCAGCGCATGGGTGATCTTTGGCATTGTCTGGGGGCTGGCAGCTTTTGCGATTGTGCTTAACAGTATTGATCTCAAAAACTTCAAGCATCTTTCCATGGTTCTTTATCTTTTGATGGGCTGGACAATCATTGTCAGGCTTCCTGTACTGATTCGAACATTGGGCAGAACGGGATTTCTTCTGATTCTTTCAGGTGGAATTCTTTACACGATCGGTGCAGCACTATATAATATAGGGAAGAAAAGACCCTATATGCATTCGGTTTTCCATGTATTTGTTGTTGCAGGGTCTGTCTGCCATATACTGGCGATTCTGCTGTATGCGCTCTAGAACCTAGCAGAAGCGGATTCCCATTGAAGGAGGGCTGTCAGTGATCTGTATCAAGGAACTCCTCCGACTGACCAATATTGAAAGGCTCCGGCTGATTGCCGGAAAAAATGGAATTGAGCACTCAGTGTCTGCTGCTGTGCTGTTTGAATATGATCCTTCCCACGTTCTCCTTCCGGATTTTTACGAAGGTGATCTGGTGCTGACAACATTGGCGTATGCGCGCGGTGAACCAGGCCTCGTCAGACAATCGCTCCTGGCTCTTCTTAATCAGAAAGTAGCTGGCGTAATGATCAAGACGGCCTATTTTTCCGAGCTTCCACCTGAGGTGCTTTCGCTTGCGGATCAGCTGGGGACGCCGATTTTTCTGTTTGACAATACGTATATTGAAGATGTTCTTCTGCAGATTACGGACTTGTTTCGTGGGAATAGTCGATTCAGGGGTTATGAGAAGGATATTGCCCTTCTGATGAAGGGAGAATTGTCAAAGCCGCAGGTCCGGGAGAAACTGAAGAATATGAATCTTGGAACTCTGGGCACATTTGAATGTATCTGCATTCATCCGGAAGGAATCATGAGTGCATACGAAACGTTGATTTTGAGCAGTATCGAGCGTGACCATGAACTGGAGAAGGAATTTCTGTTTATGGAAGCGGATCAGACCATGATTATCCTTCATAAGATACAGGAGTGTGGGCAGCAGATAGGAATTGAAGGTGCTGAGAGTCTGTTTGAACGCATCGGTCTGACAGAGGAAATGCGCCGCCAATGCAGTGTCGGTGTCAGCAATCTTAAAGAGAATCAGTTTGAGATTGGAAATGCTCTGATGGAGGCAATGGTCGCTTCAAAATCCTCAAGGTACAGGGATAATCAGACGATTCAGGCGGGTTCTCTTGGAATCGATGCCTATCTGTTTCCGCTTCTGCAGAACCGCTTTGTAGTACACCGCTGTATGGAAGATTATGAGCGCCTGCTGAATTATGATCGTGAGAATCATGCGTCACTGGCAGAAACAGCCAGAATATTTATTGACAATGATCTGAATGTCAGCGTTACAGCGGAGAAGATGTATCAGCATACCAATACCATTCGTTACAGACTTAGAAAAATTCGTTCTCTGATCAACTGTAAATCAGAATCTACCTTTCATGCGATGCTGTACCTGATTATGACCATGCGAAAAATGATTGATCTTGAAGGTATCTGATTTTTTGACCATTGGTGTCCTGTTCTTTGTACATTCTGAATAAACAGACGAAGCATGCATGCTTATGGATGCACTCATTTTCAGAAACTGGAACGAAATCAGATGAAGAGCGCGGATTGTACTCCGGTTTCCTGAAGAGATGCATGGGGAGAAATGCAGGACCAGAATGGCAAATTTGTTATCTGTACCGGTAGCTTGAGACGTGAATCAAAATGTCGGCCTTAGTCAGTCTGCGGTCGCTTTTTTATGCGGCTGTTAGTGCATGGAATGCTTACTGGGAGCGATTCAGAAACCAGAAAGCCAATAAAAGAGCAGGCTCAGCATAATGCTGAGCAGTGCACCGGCGATAACGTCGGAGGGGTAGTGCTGGCCGGCAGCAACACGAAGAAAGCAGATGAAAGCGGCCAGAAAGATCAGGAAGAACGCAAACGGGAGCGGAGGATGAAGAAACAGAACCGCCATCAGTATGGCAACGGCAGAGGCAGCATGCCGGCTGGGCATACTCTTTCCCTTTCCTGGCATGTGTCTGCCAACCGGAGGAAGCTGATAGAGATCATATGGTCTGGTGCGGTTGATACATGTTCGGAGAATTGTGACTGTCAGAAAACAGACGGCTGGAGAAACAAGAAATAGCCAAAGCTCCGGCCGACGGTCAGTCAGCAGAGTAAGAGCAAATCCTGCATAGATGCAGGCAATGAGAAAGGTAGGAAGACGGAGTAAAGACTCGCCAAAGGGTAAACGACGGAGAATCTGTCGAGTTTGTTCTGTAATTTTCTGATAATGTTCTCTGGTCACAGAGATGCTCCTTTCCGGATTCTTTCTGTTGTCAGCAGGCGATGAACATAACTGATGTCGGATTCTTACCACTGAGCCTGGCTGTTTACGTACAGACTGATTATAGCCACTGCTCAAGAGAAAAGCAAACAGAGCTTATTCCGTATTTGCAAAGAAAAAACGAATAAATAAGCGGTCATCCATTGAGGATGACCGCTTGTATAATGTCAGTCGTTTTCAACATGTAACTCTTCAATCTGAGCAAGACTGATCAGCATGTCAACTGTCCGGTCGATACCAAGGAGGGCAGAGTTAACGGAGATGTCGTAATTCTGTGCTTTTCCCCATTTACGATCGGTATAACGGAAGTAATGGTTTCCACGTTCTTTGTCTGAGGTAGAAATCAGTTTCATTGCAGCCGCTTCATCGATATTTTTCAGCTTCATGATCCGGGCAACCCGTACTTCAATCGGTGCATGAATGAATACGTTGATGGTATTTGGCCGGCCGGCAAGAATATAGTCGGAACAGCGGCCGACAATTACAGCGGGCCCTTTGGCGGCAATGTCACGGATGACCTGAGCCTGTGAAATGAAAATGGCTTCCGAGAGTGGCAGATATTGTGTCGAGAAAAAACCGTTGGCGTATGCAGTGGATGCAGCCAGATTCTGAATAAAACTGCTCTTGGCGCGCTGTTCATTCTGTTCGATATAATCATGAGACAGTCCACTTTTTTCAGCAGCAAGAGTAATCAGCTGTTTGTCATAAAAGTCGATTCCAAGTTTGCTTGCAACAAGAGACCCGATCTCATGGCCTCCGCTGCCATATTCACGTCCTATGGTAATAATAAGAGGGGTATCCATGTTCTCTGCTCCTTTCTGAGTCTCTCAGTCTGCCATTATTCATTGAAACTATTCAGTGCTCAGATGTGAAAAATGATTACGGCGCAGGAAGCCTGCTTCTTTCATTCATTCTGCATAACCTCACAGAGGAAGTATAGCACATTTTAACCAGTTTGTGAAATATCCTATTCATTTTTTTCCTGATTTCAGCACATGAATTTTTATGCGGCAGGCTGTTTTTGTTTTATCCTCTTTCTTTTACTGGGAAAAATGATTATAATCTTGCACATCTCTTCTCAGGGAGACGGATGATTTCTGCTTTGTATGCGGAAATTCTCGAGAAAAGGATTAAGAGATGGAACTTCCTGGGCGGTATAAGAATCCCCTTCAAAGAGAGAAAACAGGTCAGGCCTGAACGGAAAGAGGAAAAAATGGACAGGATTTGTGAGGAAGGCAACATACAGATTTCCGGATCGAAAATGGACTACATTGTCTTTGGCAGAGGGGGACGTAATCTGATTATTCTGCCGGCACTGAGTTTTCGGCCGGTTTGCGGCTTACGGGATGTCCTGGCAAGGAAGTATCAGCAGCTGTCCGGAGATTGGCGGGTCTATGTCCTCGATGCGAGGGAAGATCTGCCGGAAAACTGTACGGTGCATGACCTGGCAGAGGATGCTGCTGAGGCTATGCGGAAACTGGGCATTATGAAGGCGGATGTTCTTGGAATTTCACTGGGCGGTATGATGGCACAGTCTCTAGCGTGGAATAATCCGGAACTTGTTCACAGTCTGGTTCTGACTGTAACGCTAAGCCGGTCCAATGAGACACTGATCAGAGCTGCTGGAAGATGGGAGGAGTCGGCAGCTTCAGGGGATTATGAACGTGTTGCCATGGATATGCTGGAAAATGTGTATTCTGCGGACTTTGTGACAAGATATGGAAAGGTGTTTCCTTTTACTGCACACCTGAATCCTCTGAGAAAAACGCAGCAGTTTGTCCGTCTTGCAGGCTCCTGCTGCACCTTCGATCTGTATGAAGCATTTCCACAGTTACAGTGCCCGGTTCTGGTAATCGGCGGAAAGCATGATCGGATTGTAACGGGGGAGGCTTCCATCGAAATGGCGAAGCGACGTGGATGTCAGCTGTACATGTACGAGAATCTGGGACACTCAGTAGCAGAGGAGGGGACGGACTTCGTCCGACGAGTGCATGATTTTCTGAAGCAAATTTGAAAACAGAAAGCGGTTTAAGTATGAAAGAGAAAGAACGATCATTTATGCAGTCGACGCCCGGTGTATTTTTTCTGGCATCGTTGTGTAATATCCTATGGGGAAGTGCAATTCCCTTTATTAATTTGGGATATCGCAGTTTTGCGGTGGCAAGTGCAGATACGGCAACACAGATTCTGTTCGCCGGCCTGCGTTTTACACTTGCCGGAATCATCACAATTGTCATCCGGAGCATAATGCTGAGACGGCCGGCTGTGCCGAAAAAAGGTGGTGCGCATCGGGTGCTGGCACTTGCCCTTACGCAGACGATGCTGCAGTATTTTCTGTTTTACATCGGTGTAGCACGTACGGAGGCAGTAAAATCTTCGATTATTCAGGGATTGAATTCCTTTGTTGCCATTCTGGTAGCATGTTTTGTGTTCCGAACAGAAAAGATGACCATCCGGAAAATGGCGGGAGGTCTGCTGGGTATTGCTGGAATACTTGTCGTGCAGCTGAATGGCGGAGGACTTTCTTCGAAAATCAGCCTTGGCGGGGAGGGTGCACTTTTCCTGTCCATGATGGCAGCTTCGACCAGTTCCAGTCTGATCAAACGCTTTGGCCGTGAGGATGATCCGATGACGCTCAGCGGATGGCAGTTTATGGTCGGAGGTCTGGCAATGACAGCCGGAGGTTTTTTTGCCGGAGGCCGTCTGACGCCGGTTAGTCTGTTGGCTTTCCCGACACTTCTGTATCTTGCTTTGCTTTCAGCCTCTGCGTACTCCATCTGGTCTGTTCTGCTCAGCTGCAATCCGGTATCAAGAGTTGCGGCATACATGGTTCTCCAGCCGATTTTTGGTGTTCTGATAACGATGATCCTGACAGGTGGAAGCAGTCCTGTTTCTCTTTGGCGGATTATATGTGCACTCGGACTGGTTTCAGCCTGTATAATGCTTATCTCTTCCGATAACAACAAAGAGAAAGCATGATCTTTCTGAATACAAAAATGCCGTCCATCGGACGGCTTTTTTGTATTCAACTCCGGGATGGGGTGGTTAACAGAGCGGATTTTTTCCATTTGCCCCTGCGGTACATAATGAAAGTGATGGCAGCACCGATAGACCAGGAAATGAGCATGGAAATATACATCATGGAACAGTCACCCTGAGGCAGTTCCGGGGTTTTTGACAGGGTTACGAGACCATAAGCGAGCGGAATACGCAGTGCTATGGAGGTGACGATGGAGATCCACATAGGGGTAACTGTATCACCTGCTCCCCGCATGATGCCTGAGAGACACTGTGTTACCTCCATAATGATATAACCGAAGGAAAGAATCTGCATCATGCGATAACTCAGATTGATAAGTTCGGCAGTTTGTGTGAAAACGCCCATCAGGGAGCGGCCGAAAACCAGAATCAGGATGGTGATAACGGCGGAAACTCCCATGGCGGTCAGTGTTCCATTTCTGCCACCGGTAATGACGCGGTCCATTTTTCCTGCACCTATGTTCTGACCGGCAAAGGTGGTCATGGCGGAACCGAAAGAGAAGGCTGGCAACATGACGAAGCCGTCAATGCGCATGACGATGACATTTGCAGCAATGAACAGTTCGCCGAAACTGTTGGTCAGGGACTGAACCACAATCATGGACATGGAAAAGATCGCCTGGGTGACACCGGACGGAACGCCGAGACGGATCAGAGAACGGGTGTAGCGTCCCTTTGGGTTCAGGTAAGCTGCTTTCAGGTCGAAGATCTTGGACATTCTTGTCAGTTTGAGCAGTGAAAGAATGGATGAAATGAACTGGGCTATGATGGTTGCCCAGGCAACACCTGCAACCCCCATGCCGAATTTGGCCACGAATACGTAATCAAGAATGATATTAACACCGGTAGCGACAAGCAGATAGTAGAGCGCTGAGGCAGAATCACCCAGACCACGGAGAACTCCGCTCAGAATATTGTAATATCCGCCGCCTGCAATTCCGAGAAAAATGATGGTCAGATAGGACTGACACCAGTCGATGATACTCTCTGGTGTGTTGAGGAGACGAAGCAGCGGACCGGAAAGGAATGGTCCGATGATCATGATAATCAAGGATGCGATGCCTGTCAGGGTAATGCAGCAGCCAATGGTCTTTGAAAGGTCATCCCGTTGCATGGCACCGAAATACTGGGAAACCATGATGCTGGCACCAACAGAGATGCCCATGAATAGAACCAGCATGAGATTCAGAATAGGACCTGCACTGCCGACAGCAGCCAGAGCATTGTCGCCGACAAAGCGTCCGACGATGATGCTGTCTACGGTGTTGTACAACTGCTGCGCGATATTGCCCAGAAGCATGGGAATAGTAAAGCGGACGATCTGCTTGACGGGGTTGCCGACGCGCATATCTACCGTGTCAAAAAGATTCATACAGTTCCTCCGTTAATTCTGTTCATGCAGATAACTTCTACAGTTTTTTTGTCAGAAAGATGACAGAAATTCATCCTTATCATACAGGAAGAAGATGCCGGATACAAGACAGAACGTCAAAAAACTAAAAAAATGGATATATGACTGATGAAGCATGCAGTTCTAAAAAAATGGGACAGAAAAAAGCATGACTGACACGCAGTCATGCTGAACAAGCAAACAGATTATGCAAGCTTTTTATAGATCACCATTTCAGCCTGCTGATTGCGGATGAAAACTTTGATTTCATCTGCAACGTGTGTAACAACAGATTTTTCCAGTTCATCCCATGCAGCTGCGTGGGCGCCGTTTTCATCTTTGCTTGAATAGAGATCCTGACGATATTTGACCATGGACCATTCCACATCATGAAGAATATCCTGAGTATTGTCGTAAACCCCTGTCATCATGACCGGGTTGGTGAAAGCGACAATGTCCTGGTCAGCGTTGCGGTCAAAGAAATCCCGAAGATGCCCCATAAAGCCTTTGGCGGATTCATTCTTTCCGCTGGTGGAGGCAGTCAGAAGTTTCTCACGTTTAACCGTGTTCATCCGAGTGTCGACAAGAAGATGAAGCATATAGACACCGTCGTCGTCCTCGATCCAGAACTGTCCCGACTTTTCGCCGGTAATGGAACGCATCATGCCCATGAGTTCTTCGGAAAGAAGGCGAAGGCTGAGGATCGATTTGACAGACAGTTTCTTGTAGGTTCCAACAAGTTCTGCCTGATTAAGTGCTTTCTCCATTCCTGCGCCACTGTTTGAAACAACAACTATATCTGTTTTCATTGAGCCCTCACTCGATGGTCAGAATATCAGAGAATCCGGTAACATCAAAAACTTCCTGAACGATTTCATTTACATTGGTAACCTTCATGCCGCCTTTACGGGACATGACCTTATGTGCGGTGAGGAGAACACGCAGTCCGGCAGATGAAATGTACTCGAGTTTACTGAAATCAAAGACGAGTTCGGTAATGTTGGGGAGAACCTCATTAAGTTCTTTTTCGAGCGTCGGAGAAGTTGTTGTATCCAGGCGTCCTTCCAGGTTGATGGTCATTACAGAGCCATTTTCTTTTTTATTAATAGTCATTATTGCGCTCCCTTTCCAATGGTAAAGTATGAAACGAAAGATTACTAAGACATTATAGCCGATAAAGACGGACAAATCAATAAAGTGAATGGGTAAATCGAAAAATGTAACGGATTTTTTATGGAATTAGCAGGATAAGAAAGAAATATGCGGGGATCAAATCGAGTTTTTAACTGAGTGAGGCGGAGGCTTGGATACTTATTTACAATACTCTCCGTGCATCAGAAGATAAATGATATCTTCCAGCGCAGAGGGATCGGCATTCTGACCGGTGCGAATGTAGGTTTCTGCAATACTGGTAATACCGGCGGCCATGTAATCAATGACGTAAGGTTCGAGAGAGGGATTATTAAATCTGTATTGTGAGAGACACTGCGTAAAGTCGTCACGAAGGACTGTGCGAAGAAGGGGCATCAGGTCATGTGCAGCCAGAATCCGGAGAATGTCTGCGTGACGGATGATATACTGCCCGAATCCGGCACAGATCTGACGGAACGAATAGTTATAGCAGCTGGAATGCACCTGATCAGTATAACAGCAGTCATTCCTGAGGGCAAAAGTGATGACATTGTCTTTTGCCTGAAAGAGACTGTAAAAAGTCTGCCTGGATACATCCGCGCGTTTGCAGATGGCGCTGATAGATATTTCACCATATGGCATTTCTGTAAGCAGAGAGAGCAGAGCACTGGCAATCTGTCGCTGAGAGGCGACAGCTGTTTTGTTAGTACCGCAATACATTACTGATTCGTTCCTTCAAAAGAATTTTTTGCAAAACCTTGACAAGTGTCAAAGTAGTGCTATAATCATTATACCATAATCCTGACAATTGTCAAGGTTGAGGTAAACATGGCCCTGCATAAGGAGAAAATCAGGAGGAAATCATGGCAGTAGTACCTTTATATAACGTATTAGTCCTTCCGGATACCAATGTATATCTGAAAACGGAAAGGTTTGAAAAAGCAACGGGCAGAATGCCCCGACTGGAGGAGCGTATCGTGTTGCTGCTCCTGAGAGAGAAGACTCCGAAGGAAAAAATGGCGCCGGAAAGTTTCTATCCGATTGGCGTATCGGGAGTTATTTCTGAAATTCATGAGGAAGGGTGGATTGCCATACGTACCCGGGGACGGGTAAATCTGGATGAGGCGGCGATTCTTCCGGATGGCCGTATTGAAGCGTATACATCTCGGCGTGAAGACACAGATGTTCTCAGTGTACAGGAGGATGCACACAGGACAGCGGAGGTAAAAGCGGCTCTTATAGAATTTTCAAAGGGAACAGAGTGGGAACAGGGCTCAAAAGCATGGATGGATCAGTTTGCCACACTGAACGAGGTCGCGGAGGCGTGCTCTGCCTGGATGGATATTCCGCAGGAGGAGCGTTATTCAATTCTGGCGGAGGACAGCGGTGTAAAGCGGGCGGAAATGCTGGAAAAGCTGATTTATGAGACATTAGAAATGGGGCGGCTGAGCCAGGAGGGATCATCAGCCCGACAGGAAGATTACCAGAAGATGGTACGTGAATCTGCCATACGAAAGCAGATGGAATACCTGCAGAAAGAACTGGACGAGATGCACCCGGAGAACGTGTCCGACATCCGACGTATCGAATTGAAAATACAGGAATCGGGCATGAATGAAACAGCGCGGAAAGAAGCAGACAAACTTCTGAACCGTCTGAAACAGGAAGGGGCTAATGGGACGGAAACGGGGATGCTGTATAATTACCTCGATTTTCTGACCAGCCTTTCCTGGAAGAAGGAAGCAGCACGGGAAATTGATCTGGATGAAGCGGAACGAGTACTGGAAGAGGACCATTTCGGTCTTCAAAAGGTGAAAGACCGTATTCTTGAACAGATTGCAGTGATGAATCTGAAGAAAGAACAGTCAGGATCGATTCTTTTATTTGTCGGGGCACCGGGTACCGGAAAAACCAGCATCGGGCAGAGCATTGCCCGTGCCCTGCATCGACAATATGTCAGGGTCAGTTTGGGTGGTGTACGGGACGAGGCTGATATCCGTGGTCACCGCCGCACGTATATCGGTGCCATGCCGGGACGCATTATGGATGCAATTCAGAAAAGCGGTGTATCCAATCCTGTGATGGTTCTCGATGAGGTTGACAAACTTTCTGCATCCTATAACGGAGATCCTGCGAGTGCTTTGCTGGAGGTCCTGGATCCGGAACAGAATAGTACATTTACCGATCACTACATGAATGTGCCATATGATCTGTCGGACGTGCTGTTCATCTGTACAGCTAATACAGTAGAGACAATTCCTGAACCGCTGCTTAACCGAATGGAGATGATCCAATTTCAGGGTTATACGCCAATTGAAAAAGAACAGATCGCCATCCGGCATCTGCTTCCCAGAGCCAGAGAAGCGGTAGGGCTCTCAGAGAAGCAGCTGACTGTTACGGATGAAGCTGTACGTACGGTCATCCGTGATTATACACGGGAGGGCGGCGTGCGCGGTCTGAAAAAGCGGATGGATTCTCTGTGCAGATCTGCAGCTGTACAGATTGTACGTGGTAAAGGGAATGCCCTGAATGTAACAACAGAGAATCTGAGGGAATATCTGGATATGCGGCCGATACACCACCGGAATGTAGCTGAAAAGACAACCCCTGGAATTGTGACCGGTCTTGCATGGACGGCGGCAGGCGGGGATATTCTGTACATTGAGTCAATGCTGACCAAAGGCACCGGACAGATTATCATTACGGGACAGCTGGGGGATGTAATGAAGGAATCTGTCCGGCTGGCTCTCAGTCTGGTGAAACACCGGTTTCCGGAGTTGGCTTCGTCATTTGCTGATCATGATCTGCATATTCATGTACCGGACGGAGCAACGCCAAAGGACGGACCCTCTGCCGGCATTACACTGACAACGGCAATTGCGTCAATGATAACAGGCTGTCCGGTAGATCCGGCGATTGCCATGACGGGTGAAATCTCACTGCGCGGTGAGGTAACTCCCATCGGCGGGCTTCCCGAAAAGCTGATGGCAGCACAGCGTGCCGGTGTCCGGCAGGTGCTGATCCCGGTGGATAATATAGATGATCTTGAGGATGTTCCGAAGGAAGTAAGAGATCAGCTCAGGATCATTGCAGTACGCGACCTGGATGAAGTGCTTTCATTATGCGGAATAGAGAAGAGAAAAACACTGGCTCAGGTGGTCTGACAGGATTGTTTCAGCAGAAGAAACAGTAAGTGTGTCGAAAGAGGAAGATAAATACAGGACCTGCAAGTTTGATGCTGAATGGTATGAAAAAGTCGTCGTAAAGAGCTTTGTATTTCGCTGTCTTTCATGGTATAATGAACAAAAGAAGTT
>CACXHF010000377.1 GCA_902767305.1 uncultured Eubacteriales bacterium | reverse complement strand
GCTGTGAGCGAGATTTTCCTGAATCCGATTCTCGAAGCTCTGCCGAAACTTGAGACCGGCGGAACCGGTTTTGCCGGAAGTGTAATCAGTTTCCTGGCAGTTCTCGTTGAGTTCATTCTTACGGCATTTGTTCTGTTCGTGATTGTAAAGGCGATGAACGAAGCGAAGAAGCGTCTTGTGAAGGAGCAGCCGAAGAAGGTTACAGTCAAGACCTGCCCGTACTGCAAGAGCGAGATCAATATCGATGCAACTCGCTGCCCGCACTGCACCTCTGAACTGAAATAAGGAAACTGCCGTTTAACTGTCGGGTTTCAGTGCTGTATATTTAAGTCTCTCTCCGGAGAGACTTTTTTCGTCACCGCCCCCGGAGCTGCCGGATGTGAAAAGCCGATGACGTTCAGGGCTGCCGGCCAGGGGAAAAGTGATTTTTCATAAATCTTCAAAAGTTCCTTCCCATAAACCTGTTTTTGTTTTATAATGCTTAATGGGTTTTCATCCTCTGCAATATACAATGCGGACCGGAGAATTCCTGAGGCTTCAGACTTTTCATGATGAAGGGAGAGATTTCGATGCGTGTGCATTGTATATTTATGGCCTTTCTGCTTCTCACTCTTCTGACCTTCAGCGCGTGTGCAGAGATCACAATCGATCTTTCCAAACAGCAGGATGGCGGAAACCAGATAGTCTTGTTTAAAGTGTCTCCCGGAGGGACAGTCACGCCGGAAGCGGCGGCAGCGGTACAGGAACAGCTGGATCACTGTTTTGAACAGAGTGATGCATTGAAAAGATATGCCCGGGTTCTTGGACGCGGTGGGGAAACCGTCATTTTTGAGCAGGGAATGCTCTATGCCTGCGATCGTTTTATCTCCATGCTGCTTGTTCGGGACGGACAGCAGGCGGATGGTTCCAATGGCAGCCTGCCCAGGTCACTGTGTATTCATCCTGAGACTGCCCAGCCGATTCAGCTGATGGACCTTTTCGTGAGTCCGGATGATGCCCGGGCGCGTCTTTCTGAGATGATAGAGCAGGATATTATTCCGACTTTGTCCGATTATCTGGAATTCTCGGATCTGCTGCCGGTTCCAGAAAACTGTTTTTATCTGGATGCAGACGGACTGACCATCTATTATGACGATCAGCATTACCGGACGCTCTCCGGTTCCTGCGGAGCTGTCAGTTTTGCCTGGTATGAAATCGAGGATCTGATTCGTCCGGATGGACCGGCGGGCGGAATGATCGATGCTGCGCCGGATGCAGCTGCTCTTCGCGCGGATATCTCAGAAGGCTTTTTCGGAAGTCAGTTTCCGGTCCACCTTGGTGACCGTCTGGGAGATGTGCTGAATGCCTATCCAGAATTGAACGATCCGGATTTTACCCGGGATACCAAGGTCTATCAGTTTGAGACGGCGGCGCTTCGCGGTTTTTCCGTAGAAATACCGAAGTATGCATTCACAAAGGACATGGATACACCTGTTTCTGCCATACGTTCCTCCCGGATTTCCTTTCACGGACTTAAGACCGGATGGAGCGGCAAAGAGGAGATAGTGACACTTCTTGGCGAGCCGGAAAGCCAGATTGTCTACGATGAACAGATGGCAGAGGATATGATGACAGTTCCCGGCATCAGTCTGATTTATCGGATAGGGAAGACAATCCTCGAGGTTCATCTGGATGAAGAACAGCTGCTTGATGCCCTGATTCTGAGATCGGAACTGCCTGAATAAAAACTGAAAATCGTTTAGACAAACCTGCCTGCTGTCTGACAGCAAAGCAAATCCGTACGGATTGGTGCTTGGGGGAGCACCGGTGCGATAGAAGGGGGAAAAAAGATGGCCGCAAGGACATCCAATAAAAAAGGAAATAACAAGAATACCGGGAAAAAGAAAGTAAGCGGACGCCGCGGAACACCGACAAAACAGGAAGAACGGACGGATATCGCGGGAATTATCGGCATTATTCTTTTCTGTCTTGGAATTCTGCTTTTTACCTGTAATTTTATTCCGTCAAACGGCGGATTTCTGAATGGATGCCGTTTATTTCTGCGTGGGGTCGGCGGACAGCTGTGCCTGCTTATTCCAATCATGTTTTGTTTTTACGGTGTTGTTCTGGTATTTTTCCGTGACAGCATGATCAATACGCGCCGGATGATCTGCGGAATAATTCTCTTTTTCCTGATTGAAACCATTTTTCAGATCTTCTGTATCAGGCGGATCGGTGCAGGAAATTATCAGGGATTCCTT
>CACXHF010000376.1 GCA_902767305.1 uncultured Eubacteriales bacterium | reverse complement strand
GTAAAACTGTTTCCCTGATTTCGCTGTTCAGCAGTCTCATTATACGAAATCTCATAGGAAAGCGTTTTAAGCGAACCATCTGTAAGTGCCTCCTCACCAGTCAGAAGATTAATGGAAAGTTTGGGAACTGTAATATCCAATGCAGCCTCATTCTCTTGATTATTTAACAGCAATGTGTTCAGAATAATTCCTGCTGTACTCTCCTCAAGCATTGTCTGATATGCATCCTTTGATTTTGGCGTCTCAAAAAAGGAAAACGTACCTTCACCTTCACCTTCTGATGTCGGAAATGACATGATTGTGATCTGCTCATCCGTTATGGTAGTCAATGTTTTTATCGGATTGCCTTCCATATCCAGCAGTTTCATATCCTTGTCGCTGCTCATTCCAACCAGATTCATATCGACAAACCGCATACAGTCTGCAGCTTTCCCTTGCATTGTAATCGTCTGGTTATTTAGAGAAAGATCCATCGTCAGTGTCACCCGAAAGACTGGCATAGGTGTCCCAGCATCAAAAATGGTACCTGCAGACTCTATTCTCTGAACCTTTGCAGTTGCGGAAGCAGCAGTAAAAAAAGCAATCGCCATCAGAAGATATAGAAGCAAACAAGTTCGTATTTTCATTATCTATTGCCGCCTCCCCTTAACAGTTATGATCTCTTTCCGGCTCGACCTGGATCATGTCTCTTGATTACAATTATATTTCTTTTTTTGAATATTTCCAGTAGGCAGTTTATTATATTTTTTACATTTTTGAGCGTTTACGCTGTCCGTCTGTTTTTCTTCTGACAATGCATTCTAACACCCTCCAGATCAATGGAGAGTGTTAGCAAATCTGTTCAGTTTTTCAGAATCACAACATAAAGCCGAATCTGTTTAGACTTGAGGATAACGATTCCCCGGTAAAGAAAAGAACGTTACATCCGGAAATATCTGTAATTTTCCTGGCTTTCTGGCATTCTTCTCATCCTTCAAGTTCACGGCAGTCTTCAAGATAACGAATAATTGGCAGATGCTGCGGACAAACCGATTCACACTGTCCGCATGCAACACACTCACTTGCACGGCCTTTTCCAAGAGTAACAATACTGTATTCCCTCCTAGTCCGGAATTCCGGACTGCCCTTACGTCGATTGACAACTCCGAAAATCTCAGGAATCGGGATTCTCATTGGACACCCTTCTGTACAGTAATGACAGGCAGTGCACGGAATCGACTTATCCGCCATCAGTGCCTCCAGTGCCTGACTGATAACAACCTTTTCCTGTTCATCCAGTGGTTTGAAATTCTTCATGAAGCTCAGATTGTCCCGCATCTGATCCAGACTGCTCATTCCACTCAGCACAACAAGGATTCCTTCAAGGCTTGCCGCGTACCGAAGTGCCCAACTGGCGTAAGATGCATTCGAATCTGCCGCATCAAAGATCTCCCTGACAGAAGAGATCGGATTCGCCAGAATTCCCCCCTTGACCGGTTCCATAACGGTAACCGGAATTCCCCGGGAACGACAAATCTCCCAGTTCTTTCGAGCGGCAACGCCGGGATTGTCCCAATCCGCATAGTTGAGCTGCAACTGAACAAATTCAGTTTCCGGATGTTCATCCAGCAGCCTCTCAAGAAGTTCAGGATCTGCATGAAATGAAAAACCCCAGTGCCGTATTCTTCCCGCTTCCTTCTGTTCCCGGACAAAATCCCAGAGATGGTATTCCTCGTACTTTTTGTATGTTCCCCGCTGAAGAGCATGAAGCAGATAGTAGTCAATATATCCGGCTCCGGTACGTTCAAGGCTTGTCCAGAACTGCTGCTTGGCGCTTTCCTCATCGTGACACTGCATTCCTGCATGAAGCTTTGTGGCAACAGTAAACCTTTCTCTCGGATATCGTTCGCAGACGCAGGCTTTCAGTGCTGCTTCACTCAAACCTCCGTCATAGACATATGCTGTATCAAAGTAGGTTCCTCCCGCCTCAATAAAGAGATCCACCATCGTGCTTACCTGAGGCAGATCAATCGAACCATCTGCTAGCTTGGGCAGCCGCATCAGACCAAATCCCAGTGGGAATCTGTTTTTTCCTGTATCCGTCATTGTCGTTCCTCCTGGCTGTTCAAGTAATACAACCCTGCCTTTTCTGTTGACAGGCAGAATCAATCCACGCATTCCGATTATACGTAAAACAAGTGCCGAGAACAAGGCTATTTACAGTCTTCAGTCCGGAAATCTGTCACATTTCTGAATAGTTTCAATTTGAAACATTGTGCATCGGTTCCTGAAAACAGCCTCAGATTTATAATAACAAAGAATCAACTGTCTTTCTGCATCTGCTCAATATTTTCGGATTCAGTCGAAAAAACAAATAGTACTCTATCTGTTTTTACGATTTTCGCATAATTGCATTTTGTTTTCACAAAATTTGTTCCTTTAAAATATACATAAATAATGCTATAATACACACAATTGACGCTCTAGCTTCCAGATATCATCGATTTTTCACTTTTGCAAAAGCATTCAAAGAAATCATTTTTACTTCCTATGTCGATTCATTCTCTTACTTATCTATATTTTATATTCATAAAATACTTTCCTTTCTTTTTCGACACTTATGACAATTGTTCATGGAAAGGCCTCTTCAGGCTATCCAGAACACAATAGAACCGATTCCTGAAACCCTATAATTATACCAAACACCCCTGAAACAGCCGGATACAAGGAGTTCATTTTTATATCAAAACAATTCTGTATTGGATGACAGGATATAATTTCGAAAGGAAGAGGATAGATTATGCCCCCAAAGGAACGGTTTACTCGCACTACCATCATCGAGGCTGCTTATCAGCTATTTCTGGAATCCGGAATGAACGCCATAACAACACGAGCCATTGCACGTGCGATCGGCGGCTCCACCCAGCCTATTTTCTCTCAGTTTGG
>CACXHF010000375.1 GCA_902767305.1 uncultured Eubacteriales bacterium | reverse complement strand
TTAATAAAAACAGAAATCATACGACATCAGATACACCTGTAGTCTTACAAAAGGCAATTATAAGTATAACTTTAGATACAGATAATATCAAATATTAATTATAATATACACAGTTACGAAATAACTAACAATATATTACAATAAATATTTCAGTATAAATAGATAATAATAGTTGCTATTATTACAAAAATAGTATATAATACCCTATGAATATCTTTACAAGGAGAAATGATTCATGGGGAAAAAACGCCCAGTTTGGAATAGAAATACATTTCTGAAACAGCTTTCAGAAGGCCGGAGTATGGGTACTGGAAAAGATTACCGTCCACAGATTACCATACATGATATTCCTTCGCTCGGAACATGCACTCGTGTAAAAGGAAGAGCAAGCGGAAGAGTGCAGCACTTTTTGTCTGACAATGAACTGTCCTTCTTTTATCTTCAGGATTTCGATGCAGATACGACAGACATTTGGGAACAATTTGGATTATTGGATCCGGATAAGCGGGATTCCTTATACCGGATTGTAGAATTGGCAGAAAATCTCGGTATCCGTTATCCACGCGATAACAAATCAAAGTATCCATATGTCATGACAAGTGATTTTGTTGTCGTAAAAAAAGATGGAATTCACGTGTTTAGCGTAAAAGAAAGCAAAGATATTCAGAAGAAACGGGTACAGGAACTTCAATTATTTGAGAAAACCTATTGGGAGACTTTTGATTTTCATTTTGATCTTCCAGTGAAAAGCTGGAAACAGATCACAGAAAAGGATATCAATTTTCAAAAAGCGTCCAATATTGAATGGATTTACCGCTCCATGGATATTGATATGTATTATCCTGATTATGATCTGTGCCGGCAAGTCATGGAATATCTGATTGATATGTATCAGAATACCATTCTTTCTATATGCACCATATGCGAAGAAGCTGAAAAGAGCTTTGGTCTTGGCCGCGGCATGGGGATGACGGCATTTCAGCGGACACTGTTTGAAAGAAAACTTGTCATACCGTTGGAATCTCGTCTGGACTTTCAGGCTGTCAGGATAAAAGATGCAGGAGGAATGCATTCGTGCTTAAAAGTTTATATGTAAATCAGGTACTTCATAAAGCAGGAACAGATGAATTCAGAAGAATTCTGTATATTTCCAACGAAGAACAATTTGTTTATTTTATTTATCTGAATCAGAGCTCCGGCATACCACTAAAGGTGTCTCTGCAGCAATTGGAAGATGAATTCCTTCAGGGAATTCTGGAAATTGCAGAGGATAAATGGATCGCACTGCCGTCAGATAAAGAAAGCTCGATAGAGCGTCGTGATAAACTTTGGGAACTTCTGGGAGAGGCACTTCAAAAAGAGCCGGATATTTATGTGAAGCCTCTCCGTGCTGATCTTTTGCATGCAGTGTCTGAGAAAAGCGGAATTTCCATTACAAACCTTTATCGATATCTCCGGCGGTATTGGCAATATGGAAAGGACAAAGATGCTTTTTTTCCTGATGATGCCAGTAAAGGTGGAAAAGGCAAGGAACGTCTCTACTCCAAAAAGCCCGGGCGTAAAGCCGGCGATACAGCAGCACGCGAAAAGATCCTGACAGAAGATGATATAAAGAATTTCGAAACATATATTCGAAGGGGATTCCTAAAGCCAAATGGTTCAACTCTGAAACAGGCTTACAGGGATATGATTCGAGGTGAGTACTCGGAGCATATAAAAGATGAATCTGGAACTGAAAAAATAGTCGCTTTTGATCGTGGACAAATTCCGACTTACCGGCAATTCTATTACTGGTATTCCAAACACCGTGATCGTCAGAAAGAAACAGAAACACGGAAGGGTACTAAAGAATATGAATTGAAGGAACGTCCTATAGTGGGTAAAGCTGATTATGGAATGAACGGACCTGGAAGTGAATATCAAATAGACGCTACTATTGCAGACGTATATCTTGTATCCCGTTTCAACAGGAAAAATATTATCGGACGCCCGGTAGTGTATTTTGTCAAGGATGTATTCAGCCGTCTTGTAACCGGGCTTTATGTCGGTCTGGAAGGACCTTCATGGATGGGAATGGCAATGGCGCTGTATAATTCATTTACAGACAAAGTTGCTTTCTGTCACAGCTATGGTCTGGAAATTTCTGAAGAAGAATGGCCTTGTCATCATGTACCATTTTCCATACGGGGAGATCGTGGAGAACTTGAAAGTCTTAATGCAAATCGTCTGGTTGATGAGCTTGGAATCCGTGTCAGTAATACTCCTCCATACCGAGGAGACCTGAAGCCAATCGTTGAGCGGCATTTTCGCATTCTGAACGACACTTGCGTCAAACGTCTTCCCGGTAATGTGAAGCCGGACATGTCACAGCGTGGTAGCCATGACTACCGATTAGATGCAGTTCTGGATCTTTACCAGTTTACACGGATTATTATTCATAACACGCTTATTTTCAATTCACTGACCCTTAAAAATCTTGAACCGTCTGAAGCGATGATGCGGGCAGATATTGATCTGACTCCGCTGTCCCTGTGGAATTGGGGAATGCAATCCGGTTCGGGAGCTCTGAAGACTATCACTGAAGAAAAAGCCAGATATGTTCTGCTTCCCAGAGACAAGTGTGAGATTACCCGATCCGGAGTGAAATTCAAGAAACTCTTCTATACCGGCAGAATTCCGATTGAGCAGCACTGGTTTGATACAGCTGGTCGGACAGGATCTTATTCAAAAGTAGCTTCTTATGACCCACGTGATTCTTCTGCTATTTACGTATGGCACGATGAAGGAAAGGATCCAGTAAGGGTCGAACTTTGTGATTGGGAAATCCGGTTCCGGGGAAAGGCAATCGACGAATGCATGTATGAACAGGAAGTTATTGATCTGAAAAAAGCTGCCAGAGAAAAAAAGGACGAAGATGCTATTATGACAGCTGACCAGTTTGTTGAGTCTGTTGTTGCGGAAGCTGCAGCATTAAAGCCGGATGTTTCTGGAATGACAAAAACAGAACGTGTCAGCAGAATTGTTGAAAATCGAGCAGCTGAAAAAGAAGAAAATCGAAAACAGGAATCCATGGTTCGTGAACCGGAAAAAGTACAGACTGAGCCCTCACAGTCAGAGTCACTGGAAAATCAGGCTGAAAAACCGCGTAGGAAACGGGAACTGACGAAATTGGAGAAACTTCTTTGGGAGATAGAAGATGATGAATAACTTCGATACCAGCCAGCAGAAAATAGTACCTGCTTTAGAAGCCCGATATCAGCAGAAAGATCTTCCCGAAGAATATGTAGGTAATCCTTTAATCGAAGCCTTGCCAGGTCTTTTGCCCGATTCCAAGGTTGTACAGGCCCTTCGAGAAAAGCCTGATTTCAGAGAAGCAGAACGGTATGTTGAAGCTCATATTCGGATTCATTATCTTCAAAGATTAACATGGCAGTTTTTTCAGCCAATGAAACAGCATATGCTAATCTGGCAGTATCTTGCACTAAACATCCGGCAAGGATATATTCAGAGAAATCCGCTGGATGTAAACAATATTGAGCTGGCCAATGAATTATATGCTGCAGGTATGGAAGGAAGAGATCCAAAATATCGTAGACCTCGTATGCCATTGCCTAAAGGCTTGGCGATTATTGGTGTATCCGGAGTAGGAAAAAGTACTTCGATGGAGAAAATGCTTCAGTTGTTTCCTCAAGTCATTCAACACCGTGAATATCACGGAAAAGAATTGGAGATGAAGCAAATCGTATGGATGAAGCTGGATTGCTCTCATAATGGTTCTGAGCGGGGCTTTTGCCTCAGCTTTCTTAATCAGATAGATCGACTTGTCGGAACACACTACTTCGAAACATATGAAAAACGAGCTACAGTGGATAAACTTCTGAATATAATGCATCGTATTGCTGTGGCTTATTCCATTGGTATTATCTGTATAGATGAAATTCAGCACCTTGCTGGTTCGCGAAATGGAACAGATAAATTGCTCAACTTCTTTGTAACAATGGAAAACATGATTGGTGTACCGGTTATTTTGATGGGAACACCAGCTGCCAACGCACTTTTTCAAAGCGAATTTCGACAGGCCAGACGTGTCTGCACACATGGAGCTGTCATATGGGAACCCCTGGGATGGGATGAATCCGTTGCCAACAGCGAATGGGAAATGTTCTTATCACGCATGTGGAATTACCAATGGATTCAGCAGCCTGTGAAATTGGATGTTTCTTTTACTAAAGTGATGCACCAGGAAACTCAGGGAATTGAAGCATTAACTGTTATTCTGTTTATTTTGCTTCAGGAAAAAGCAATTCTGTCCGGACGGGAAACATTCTCTCTTTCAGATATCACTGATATTGCCCGACACGACATGAAAATTGTCCAGCCTATGCTCGATGCACTTCGTTCAAAAGACGAACAGAAGCTGGCTGCATATCAGGATATTTTTTCAGGATATATCACAGATTTCTATAGCAGAAGAAGTTCTGAAAAAATAGAAACCAGCCGAAAGAAACAACCAATAAATGAATTGATTGACTATTTGACGGAATTGGATTTCTATCCCGAAAAAGCAGAAAAAGCGGCTCAGAAAGTGTTAGAGTTATATCCCAATGAAAGCAAAGCTGTTCATATACAAAAAGCCCTGGAATTGTTGCAGCAGGAAGACCAGAGTAAGGAACATTGACGCAGAAAAGACATATACTTTAAAATTTCAGGTTGATATACCCCATGATTGAAGAAAAGAGATTCAGCAGAATTTATCGTTTTGTTTCTCCCTATCCTGAAGAGTGCTGCTACAGTATGCTTGCCAGATGCAGAGTCTTTTCAGGATATAGTACCAGCAGATTTATTTATGAACTTACCGGATCTATACAGAGGTTGGACAGATTTCTCTTTCTCCCGTATACATACGCTTTATCCAATATCAGCCTTTTCGAACCCCGCCGATTGGTATATCACCATAGTTGTCTGCCTTATTCCGCACCCTTTTTGGATAAAACAGACCTGGAACTGATTGACAAGATAATAAACGGAGCCCGTCTTTCTGCAGGAAACCACAAACGATTAACACGTCATACTGCTATCACTCAATGGAGCAAACCTTTTCTTTGTTACTGCCCTCTATGTGTAAAGCTTGACCGGGAAAAATACGGCGAAACATATTGGCATCTTATTCATCAGCTCCCTGATATCTGGGTTTGTACTGAACATGGCATACAACTTAGAGAAAGTAAGATTTCCGTCAGTTCAATTCGTTACGATTTAATTCCTGCCGAATATGCTTTGAAAAAAAGCCCCGAAATGCAATCGCAGGAAATATCAGACAAAACTCTTTTATTGCTTGCAGCAGAAACGAAGTGGTTATTGGAAAACGGATTGCGGATTCCGTCTTTTACATGGAAAACGATTTTTGAAGACACGGAACAATGCGACAAAGATTTATCTTCAGAAAGAACCTTTTCAAATGGTAAAGAGTATTCCAAGTCAAATATCACGCGTCTGATACTCGCATTGGATAAACAAGGAAAACATATTAGTAAGACTGATTTTTATTAACTTATTTTGTAGTAATATTATCTGAAAATATTGTAATTGTTATTATTGTCTTTTGTCTGTATACAACACCATCCGGAGAATACACATAATACGAGGTTTTCTCGACAAGAATTGTTGGATTCTATTGACGCTATGAAGACATATATCCGAACACGTGCAGAAGCAGAAGGATTATGGGATCCAGCTGAGGATTATTAGAGTATACTGCATCATGAGGAGCGTTTCCGATGGAACTGAAGATTCTACCAATTACAAATATAGAACGTTGAGATAAGATCGTCAGTCAGAGAAAACTGAATTACGAAGCGGGGTGATAGTGTGTCTGCCGACCTGACAAAGAAACAGCATTATGTGCCTCGAACATATCTGGAACGATTCTGTGATCCACCGAAGCATGTAAATGTATATCCTAAACTTT
>CACXHF010000374.1 GCA_902767305.1 uncultured Eubacteriales bacterium | reverse complement strand
TATTGCAAAAGGAATGGGAAATTGCTATAATGCCCGCGTGCCTTTGGCAGGTATGAATGACATTTTGGGTTTTATCAGTCGGGATGACCTCCGTACTGAACCGATATAAATGATTTTTTGATATCACGAAGCGCAGATCAATGCGCTTCTTTTGTATGTTCAGGAAGAAAGGAATTATATGACTAAAACAAATCAGAAAACAGAACCGTTGAAAAACGGAAATGCAGCGAAAAAAGCGGGGCGGCCGGAACCGGTAAAGGGGAACAGCCGGGCTCCCCGGAATATAAAGAAGGCCGCAGCCCTTCAGACGCCGGGAAAAGCACCTGGAAAAGTACCGGGAAAAATGCCGGAGAAAATGCCCGGACAGGCGCAGGGCCGGAAGAGAGTGCCGGTGATCCGTCCGTTCGGCGCGAAGATCACCGGAAATGCTGCGGCCTCTTCCCGTCAGCCGCTGCCGCCGAAGAGCGATATGCACAGCAAGCGGAAAATTGCGGTACCGGTCTCTCTCCGGGATAAGCCGGTCATTTCCCAGAACCTGACGTTTGTCGGGAAGAAACCGCCGACGATGCGCTCATATGCCAGTGCGCACGTGCCGAAGGGGACGCTGCGCATGATTCCGCTGGGCGGCATGTGCGAAATCGGCAAGAACATGACGGCCTATGAGTACGGCAGCGACATCATTATCGTGGACTGCGGACAGCTGTTCCCGGATGAGACGATGCCCGGCGTGGATGCGGTCATTCCCGATTTCAAGTATGTGGTGGAAAACAAGGACCGCGTGCGCGGCATTTTCATCACCCACGGACATGAGGACCATATCGGCGGCCTGCCGTACCTCCTGGAACGGCTGAATGCGCCGATTTACGGCGGCCGGATGACCATTGAGCTGATCCGCTACAAGCTGAATGACCGTGTCTCCGGACTGGCCAAGACGGCGAAACTGACGGTGGTGGAGGACGGCGAAACGATTCAGAGCGGCTGTTTCTCCGTGGAATTCATCCACGTGAATCACTCCATTGAGGACGCGTTCATGTTTGCCATCCGGACGCCGGCGGGCATTGTCATGCATTCGGGTGACTTCAAAATCGACTATACGCCGATTAACGGCGGGATTATGAACCTGCAGCGGATTGCAGAAATCGGCCGCGAAGGGGTTCTGCTGTTCGTCTGTGAATCAACCAATATCGAGGTGCCGGGCTTTACCAAGTCGGAGCGGCACGTGGGCGAGACCATGGCCGAGATGTTCAACGGGGCCAGGGGACGCATCTTTGTGGCGACTTTCTCCTCCAATACCTCCCGACTGCAGCAGATTTTTACGGCGGCGGAGCGCTGCGGACGCAAGGTGGCCCTGGTCGGCCGGTCCATGCTCAACGTGTTCAATGCGGCAAACAGCCTCGGTTATATTCAGAAGAAACCGGATACGCTGATTGAGCTGGCCGACATCGACAAGTATGCACCGGAGCAGGTGGTAATTCTCTCCACCGGGTCTCAGGGCGAGCCGATGAGTGCGCTGACGAAAATCGCGTTCTCCAATCACCGGGAAGTGGAAATTGCCCCCGGCGATACGGTTATTCTCTCCTCGACGCCGATTCCCGGCAATGAGAAGCCGATTTACAAGGTCATCAACGAACTCTACCGCCGCGGCGCCACGGTTTACTATTCCGCACTGGCAGATGTCCATGTGTCCGGCCATGCCTCCCAGGAGGAGATCAAGCTGGTGCATGAACTGGTCAAGCCGAAATATTTCATTCCGGCGCACGGAGAGACGCGCATGCTGTATCAGCATGCCGATCTGGCGCACCGTCTGGGGATGCCCAACGAGAATATTTTCATTCTGGCCAACGGCGATATTTTTGAGATCGGCGAAAAAGCAGCCAAAGTGGCCGGGTTTACCAACGGTGATGCGGTGCTCATCGACGGCTCAATTGCCGGAGAGGCGGACAGTACGGTTCTCCGGGAGCGGATGATGCTCTCGGATGACGGTGTTGTGGCGGTGGCGCTGGCACTTTCAGCCGGCAGCGGTTACATCATCGGCACGCCCGGCGTCAGTGCCATGGGCTTCCTGTATGATACCGAGCATGAGAAGATCGAGGCGGCCTGCCGCAGGCACATTACGGAATATGCGGACAAAATGAACCGGTCCGGGCACAAGCTGGTTCACGAGATCGACAGCGGACGGATGCAGAACGAACTGCGGTCCTTCCTGTACAGCAGGACCAAGCGCCGTCCGGTGATCATGATTAATGTGGTTGAGGTATAAGAGGACTGTCCGGGAGCAGAGAAAACGGATGCAGGCGTTCAATGCGGAGGTGGAAAATGGCAACAGTACATGTTCTGAATGGAAGACAGAAAAAGCTGATACATGGGCATCCCTGGGTATACGGAAATGAAATTGAACGGATTGAAGGGGAGCCTGCCGACGGAGAGCTGGTGGAAACCGTCGATTTCCGCGGACGTTTTCTCGGCTACGGACTGTACAACTCAAATTCGCTCCTGCGTGTGCGTCTTCTGACGCACGACCGGACCGAGGTGACAGAGGAACTGATCCGCAGTCGGGTGCGCAGTGCGGTTCGGGCCAGGCAGCCCGTTCTGGACCGCCCGGGGACGGACAGCTGCCGCCTGATCTACGGGGAAGCAGACCGTCTGCCCGGCGTGATCTGTGACCGGTTCGGTCCGGTGACGGTTCTGCAGGTTCTGACGCTGGGCATGGAAAAGTATACGGAACTCATTGCGGACACGCTGGTGGAGTGTGTACAGCCGGCGTGTCTCTATCTGGCCAATGATGACCGTATCCGGGAAAAAGAGGGCATGACCTGCTATGCCCGGGAATACTTTGGAACGCTGCCGGATCCGGTCATGATTGAGGAAAACGGCATCCGTATGCAGGTGGATATCCGTGGCGGGCAGAAAACGGGATCCTTTCTGGATCAGAAAGCCAATCATCTGTATCTGCGGCAGTTCTGTCGGGGAGCCAGAGTGCTTGACTGCTTTTCCTATGCCGGCGGGTTTGCACTCAATGCGGCTGCGGCATGGGCGGCGGAGGTGACGGCCGTAGATATCAGTGAGGCGGCTGTCTCGCTGATCCGTACCAATGCGGATCTGAACGGACTCCGGGTCAATGCGGTGTGCCGGAATGCCTTTGACTATCTGCGGGAGCAGGTCCGTCAGGGGACCGGCTATGATGTGGTGGTCCTGGATCCGCCGGCATTTACCAAGGCACACGCCAACCTTGAAAATGCGTGCAGGGGCTACAAGGAGATTGCACTCTCGGCCATGCGGCTTCTTTCACCGGGCGGTATCCTTGCGACCCATTCCTGCTCCTACCACATGCCGGAGGAGACATTCCTCAATACAGTCTATTCAGCGGCGCAGGATCTGCATCGTCAGGTTCAGCTCATCGATCTGCGCCGGCAGGATACGGATCATCCCGTACTGGCGGGCTATCCGGAGAGTCATTACCTGAAGAGCGTCTGGCTCCGGATGCTGGATTAGGCATCCGCAGCTTCCCCGGGTGAATGGGGAAGGGACGGCTTAGAAATCAGAAAGGACCTTTCAGCCGGTGCAGGAAAGCGAAGGACAGGTTGTCACCCGGCTGCTCACCTGCGAAAAAACAGCGTGAAGGTTGCATAATACTATATATGGTATCTGAAAGAATTGAGAACTACTATATACTGTATCTACCGCTGCATAGACATTGCGCCTAACAATACATCTTCCGTAATGCGGATCGGATCCTTGTGACTGATTAGTTTCAGAGCATCCTCTCGATCGATATCGCTCACGAGCGCCTGATAGAAGTCCTTCATATCCGGAACTGTGACCAACAGGACTCGGAATAGAATGTCGATAGCAACGCCCAGACCGCCTCGCTTGATCTGATGGATTCGCTGCAGCAGTTTGTTCTTGACTATATCATCAAGCTTGATATTGAAATCTTGCTCGGCATAGGACAATAGCAACCGCGCCTGTTCATCCGGCATACCGGTCATCATGTGAGCGGGACAACGACGGTAAAGCTGCGAGTTTGTGATGTTCTCATCGCTTTTCTGGATCTTTGCTTCCAAATCGTAGGGAGCAGCCAGAATGAACGAAGCATATTTGCGGGTGTGATCCCAGATGAAGCGGAGCACATCAAGCTTGTCAATATTGGATGCGTTTACTGTGCTTGGAGACAGGCTTTTCGTCTGGGATAAACCAAAGAACGAGGCCAATAAGCAGATTCATGGTATAGATTTCTACACGGCGATTTACGTATTTAATGACGATGACAGACTGGAGGACGACAATCAGGTAGTCGATGGCGAACT
>CACXHF010000373.1 GCA_902767305.1 uncultured Eubacteriales bacterium | reverse complement strand
TCTGAAGCTGTTTATGGATCTCACGGACCAGGTTGTGACAATCGGGTTCAATGAGAAAGAGGACGATCATCGCGAAAAAGTGCTTGAGATGACAATTGAGGAGCTGGATCTTTCAGTCCGCGCCTATAACTGTCTCAAGCGTGCCGGCATCAACAGCGTGGCTGAACTGGTTCAGAAGAATCAGGAGGACATGATGAAAGTGCGCAACCTTGGCAAGAAGTCTCTTGAAGAGGTTGAGCAGAAGCTGGCAACTCTTGGTCTGGCACTTCGGGCGAATGAGGAATAAGAACTACTGCTCTGCCTAAGGGAATTGCGGGCATGAACGCCCCTGGCCGGAACTGTCCGGCGGGGGCGTACGCATGTGAGGAACTGCAATTGCAGGAGGCAGACTGAACGAGGAGGATAATTATGGCAAATCAGCGGAAACTTGGCCGCACCGCCGCCCAGCGCAAAGCACTGCTGCGCAATCAGGTTACCAATCTTTTCTGGTACGGACGTATCGAAACTACCCTGGCTAAAGCCAAAGAGGTGCGTGTCATGGCTGAGCGCCTGATCACTCTGGCTATCAAGGAATGCGATAACAACGTGACCGTCGAGAAGAACTTCAACAACGAGAAGGGTCAGACGACGACCGTTACGGTACAGAACGATGCGCCCAGCAAGCTGGCAGCCCGCCGCCGTATCATGGCTTATCTGTACAACATTCCGGCTCCGCGTCTGGAAGATGAGACCAAGCGTGCCTATAACGAGCGCACGAAGGATGTCAAGTATCCGGTCGTTGAGAAACTCTTCCGTGAAATCGGACCCAAGTACAAGGCCCGTAATGCCGAGAAGAACTGCGCCGGTGGTTATACCCGCATCATCAAGAAGGGTCCCCGCCGCGGTGACGCAGCTGAGATCGTGATTCTTGAGCTGATCTAATTCCAAAGCATCAAAAAAATCCTGAGATTTTTCTCGGGATTTTTTTACATCTGTCAGTCAGGTGCCTGAGAAGGGATGACGGTCAGGCTGTTTCAAACAGTGGCGAAAAATCAGCAGGCTGGCTGTTTTCTGAATGCTTTCATGAACAATCCGTTCATTGCTTACAGAAATCAATCTGGACACCTGCTGCGTACAGCGTCACGGGACAGGAGAAAGACGGGATTCTCAGCTGACTCTGCTGGCAGCGGATACCTCCTAATATACCAGAAACACCTTATAAAAACTGGTACTTTTTTCTGAGCGAAAGATCCGGAGAAAATAAAAGTAGTGAATTAGAGGAACGTGTGGTATAATGCGCGTGCACTTATCATGACAGGATTGAAAGGGAAAAACCGGATGAGAATCTACCAGCCTCTCAGAGGCGTTGGGGCTGCATACAAGGAGAACAGCTTTATAGTCTTCGATGATGCAGGCGTGGAAATTGGTCAGGGAGGACTTGAAGTCAGAGTTCTTAAGAAAATGTATGAGGAACGGCCGCTGGATATCGAGATGATCATGGATTCGCATCCTGCGGCCAGCGATACGCTGTATGGTGCACTGATCGCCAGGGCAGAGCAGCTTAAAGAAGAAAATGACAACCTGCCTGCCAGACTGTACACCCGGTGCGCGCTCAATAATAAGGAGAAATACGATTATTTTCTCAAAATGGGGTTTGACGACCGTGATGGCGAGGAACTGTTCGTGCGTCGGATAGATCCAAACCCTGAACAGAGGCGAAATTATCCGCCGACAGGAACAAAATGTGAGGATGCGGATCTTCATACCCGGGCACGGCGTGAGGAGTTTCTCCAGCGTTTGAAAAGCCTGGGGGACGAGCCGCATGCAGAGGAATGGCTTGCCGATCGGATGCGTTTTCCGGTATTCTGCGCAAAAGTGGTTCTTTACAGCTCGGAGGTAGCCGGCGCCCTGCTGATTACCGGATCGAATCAGGAAGCGGAGATCCACATGATCGGCGTAGAACCCAAATGGCGCAGCAAAGGCGTCGGTGCAGCCATGATAGACGAGGCATTACAGCAGCTGAAAGAACAGAAAATTCCTTATCTGGTCGTTCGTGTACAAAGGCGAAACCAGCGGATGCTCAGACTGCTGAAGCGCTGTCAGTTTGAATGGATACGGACAGAGGAACTGCTGCTGGGGCGGGATCTGTAATCAGGTGGAACAGGCGATATCCGATAACGGAATGTGCAGGAAAAACGGGGATAGTACCGGCTTCCATTTTGAACGGAAGACCCGGATGCATGTCTCCTGCCTGACAGTACGGAAAGGCATGCAGGAAAGGCAGAAACGGCACCGGTAAACTTCAGAATGCAGAAGGTATTCTGAAATGTGCCCCGGAAGCTGTTCATGACGGAAAATCTGAGGAAAAGGCCGCACACGATTGATCTGAAAAGATTCGTATGCGGTACAGCAGAAACAGATGATACCGGAACGTGCAGGCGGGACCGGGCGAAGGAGATGCAGAGTTCATTGCAGCAGCGGCTGTGACGAAACTTTACATAGATGATTCTTTAGACACTGACACAGTGGGAACGGAGACAGTTATGAAAATACATAAAGGCGCGTATACGGCTCTGGTGACGCCGTTCAATTCAGATGGTTCAGTGAACTTTCCAAAGCTGCGTGAACTGGTGGAATGGCAGATTCAGCAGGGAATTGATGGCATTGTGGCACTGGGAACCACGGGCGAAAGCAGTACAATGAGTCATGAGGAAGATGATGCGGTCGCCGAATGTGTGGTCGAGGTTGCAAACGGACGGATTCCCATTATCTGCGGCGCAGGCTCCAACAGCACTCAGACACAGCTTGAGAAGACCATTCGTTACAAGAAGATCGGTGCAGACGGCGTTCTGCTGATTTCCCCTTACTATAACAAAGCGAACGAAGAAGGCATGTACCGGCATTTTGCGACGGTTGGCGATCAGGTGGACATCCCCATTGTGCTCTATAATGTTCCGGGCCGTACGGGCTGCTCCATCAGTCCGGCCTGTGTGGCGCGTCTGGCTGCACATCCAAACATCGTTGCCATCAAGGAAGCAAGCGGCAACATCAGCTATGCGGCACATGTGGCAAAATTACTGGGGGATGATTTCACCATGTTCTCCGGCAATGATGATATGGTCCTGCCGATCCTGAGCCTGGGCGGATCCGGTGTGATCTCCGTTCTCTCCAATATTCTGCCTGCCGAAGTGCATGCGATGACAGCGGCTTATTTTGCGGGAGATATTGAGGGTGCACGGGCGATTCAGCTGAAATATCTGGATCTGATTGATGCCCTGTTCTGCGAGGTAAACCCCATTCCGGTCAAGGAAGCAATGAATCAGATGGGGATGGAGGTCGGTCCGTACCGGCTGCCGCTGTGTGAGATCAGCCCGGCAGGCCGCGAACGTGTACGCAAAGCACTGGAGGTACTTAAATGAAAGTAGCGGTTGTCGGCAACGGACGGATGGGCCAGATTCTGGCAAGACTGTGCCGTGAGGCAGGATATGAACTTGCCGGACTGGTAGGACCCGGGGACACGGAAACAGTTGAGATGCTGGGAGAAGTGCAGGCTGCCGTCGACTTTTCCTATCCGGGAAATCTTGATGCACTGCTTGAAAAGGCACAGCGTGAACATTTTCCGCTGGTTATCGGCACCACAGGGTACACGGGCGAGCAGGTGGAAAAGATTAAAAAAGCCGCAGAGGCTGTCCCGGTTGTTTATGCCAGCAATTACTCCACCGGTGTGACTGTCATGAACCGGCTGGTGCGTGAAGCGTCTCGTGTACTGAAGGATTTTGACGTTGAGATCGTGGAAACCCATCACCGGATGAAAGTGGATGCGCCCAGCGGAACGGCAAAGAGTCTTCTCGCAAATGTAGATCCGGAAGGCAGGCGGCCAGTTCTGGACGGACGCAGCGGAATCGTCGGTGCCAGAGGAAACGAAATTGGAATGCATGCTCTGCGGGGTGGAACGGTTGCGGGTGAACACCGGGTGCTGTTCTTTGGGGAAAAGGAAGAACTGGAAATCCGCCACCGTGCAGATGACCGGGAAATCTTTGCCAGAGGCGCTATGCGGGCACTTGCGTTTGCAGTAAATGCAGCACCGGGTCTTTACAATATGGAGGATGTACTGTTCGGACGTACATCGAAGCAGTAATGTCTGAAGCCGGATGACGGTCAGTGGAGGAAAACAGATGGATGCATATGAAATAATTCGCAAAATTGCTGAGGCAAAGAAGAAAACGCCGGTAAAAGTCTATGTGAAGGCTAAAGCACCGGTTGCGTTTCCCGGAGCAAAGGTTTTCGGAGCGGGTGATCAGATTGTCATCGGGGACTGGGCGGACATTGCCCCTGTTCTTGAGGCAAACAGTGCAGAGATTGAGGATCTGTATATTGAAAATGACCGGAGAAACAGTGCGCTTCCGCTTCTGGATCTGAAAGCAGTGAATGCACGGATTGAGCCGGGTGCCATTATCCGCGATCAGGTGGAAATCGGAGACGGTGCTGTGATTATGATGGGCGCTGTGATCAATATCGGCGCATGTGTCGGCGAGCAGAGCATGATTGACATGGGCGTGGTACTTGGAGGACGGGCAATTGTCGGAAAACATACCCATGTAGGCGCCGGCGCAGTCCTTGCCGGAGTGGTGGAGCCGCCCAGTGCAAAACCGGTCACGGTCGGGGATGACGTCATGATCGGGGCAAACGCTGTTATTCTCGAGGGTGTTACTGTAGGTGACCGGGCTGTTGTGGCAGCCGGAGCCGTGGTGACGGAAGATGTACCGGCAGGCGCAGTTGTTGCGGGAGTCCCGGCCAGAATTATTAAGATGCGGGATGAAAAGACGGATCGGAAAACAGAACTGGTGGATGCCCTTCGCAGTCTCTGACAGGAAAAGCCCTGACTGAGTACCGGAACTGTAAGCTGAGCAGCTCTGGTACAAAGGAAACGGTGAAGTCTGGAGAGCAGGCAGTTTCAGCACATGAGTCAGTGCCTTTTTCAGCAGGAATAGATTTCATCATCAATCACTCCCCGGCGTTACTTACGGGTTTCGCCGGGGAGTGTTATTTGCGTATTCACTGCTGCTCTGCATACCACCGGCTGATATCCTGAGCTCCGGACTTTGCTGACCATGCGTGCAGCTGCAGAAATGGTGCAGGCATTCAACGGAAATGTCTGCACTGCACATGACCGGACAGAAGAGCAGAAACAGGATCTGTTCTGACGGCACAGACAAGCAGAAATACTTTTTCCTGGATCAGCACGGGAAATCACAAGTCAATCCTGCAGACGCAGGTGTACGGCATGGGGATGAGGATCAAACCGGAATGTGTTTTCTGCAGGGGAGAGTGTTTCGGTACGGCGCGGGTATGGGATTGCCGTGGAAAACGTTCCTGCATACTGACGTGCCTCAGTTTGTCAGACTGTACGGCTCACCTGATGATGCCATGCAATATCAGCTGACCGTGTGTGGTTCTTTGCTGTCAGCATGCTGATACACGCTGTGAAGGAGGAATTGGGAGGTTTCTGCAGACAGGGCCAAAAATCAGACAGAAATGGAGATTCGGTGCAGAAAGACAAAGGACTGCATACAGATTTGTTTCTGCAGGAATTGGAAAACAGGAGACGGAAGTGCTTGGGCAAAGACAGCTGTGTCTGATTTCAAAACGTTCGCGATACCAATACCGGCGATTCAGATTTTGTTGAAACAGAAAGAGCGTCCGGGAGGAGCATTTGGACATTCTTCGTGTCTCAGGCGGCCAAAAAACCGCAGACAGCGGCTGTCCGGCGAAATAATTCTGGAAAATATTAAAAATGCAGATTGACAGGGAATTCCGGTCGTGCTATTATTGCGGTTGCTGTGCAAAGACCGTTGGTCTATGAGAACTGCTGAAAAAGGAGGAGAAAACGTGGAAAAGCTGAAGAATGCTGGACGGCGCGTGGTTGGTACAAAACGGGTACTTCGTGCAATAGACGAGGGACGTGTTGCGGCCGCATATACGGCAGCCGATGCGGATCTCCTGCTGACCAAGCGGGTTGTAGACCGCTGCTATGAGCGGAATATTCCGTGCAAGCAGGTAGAGAGCATGGCAGCGCTGGGAAAAGCCTGCGGAATTGATGTGGGAACGGCTGCGGCCGCGATCCTGTACTGATTCCGGCAGAGGGCCTGGCGGTTCCGGGAAACCGGAAAATGAAACAGTCAGCAAGTTTTGTTCCAATAGATTTGACCTGAAAATATAGGAGGTGCTTCCATGCCAACGATCAATCAGTTGATCCGCAACGGAAGAAAAGCGATCGCTGCAAAGCCGACCGCACCGATTCTGC
>CACXHF010000372.1 GCA_902767305.1 uncultured Eubacteriales bacterium | reverse complement strand
GCTTCAAAAATGATTTCCTTTTCCATCTGCTTTCTCTCGCTTTTCTTGATGATAGCGGTTTCCGCATCGGCTCCGTGCCGTGGATGAACTTTTCTTGCTGAGCATAGGATAACACGTTGCCCTTAAGAGTTACATACACGGGATTCACCCGTTTTAGCACAATATTCACTTCTTCTTGATTTATGACGATTATTGTGATATGTTTAGGATGAAATTCACAAACAGCAGGGAAGGAAGTGAAAAAAGTTTGGTTATGATGGATCTGCGGGATATCCTCCGGGATACCCTGGGAGCCTATCGGGTCCAGTTTCTGTATCTGCACCGCCATCCCGTCCCTCTGGAAGCCTCTGCCCTGGATTTCCTTTTCCGGAATCAGCTGTACGAGTCTTTTGACTATGTCCAGTTCGCAGAAAACATCATGGCACTGGTGCCGGAGGATGATGTCATCGACTACAGAGACGATTTTGACCTCCATTACCTGGTCTTCCCCGTCAGCAGGGAAATCGACGAGGAGAACATCTATGTCTTCTGCGGTCCGTTCACCTACAAGACATTTAATGAGGAAGATTTTGAACGGCTGATCCATCTGCATGGTCTGACATCAGATTCCATCGAGGCGCTCCGCTGGTACTTCAAGCGCATTCCGGTCATCCGGGATTACCTGAGCTGGCAGAACCTCCTCTCCTCACTTCTCTCCCGCTATCTGAGCAACCCGGACCTGCAAATCCGCTCTGTCGTCTTCAATCATCCGGAAACAGCCAAACCGAGACCCTCCGTATCGCTCTCCTCCATTCCCTATTCCAGTGTGGAAGCCCGGTATGCAGTGGAGAACGCCCTGCTGGAGGCCATTCGCCGCGGGGATATTTCCGAGGCGACTTACCAGCAGAACCTGTTCATGGGATTTACACTGGATCAGCGGCTCAGTGACCCGCTGCAGGACGGCAAATATATGCTCGTTGCGGTCAATACGACTTTCCGCAAGGCAATTGAACAAGCAGCCGTGCACCCGCTGTACATTGACGCCATCAGCGGACGGTTTGCTGCAGAGATTGCGGGCATTGAAACCATGGAGGAGCTGCATGCCCTGATCCCCCAGATGATCCGCCACTACTGCCTGCTGGTTCACCAGCATTCCCTCGAGCGGTACTCAAGCGCCGTACGCAGCTGTCTGAACTATATCGATTTCCATTACATGGAGCCGTTGAATCTGGAATCACTGGCCGAGCGCTTTGTCATCAATAAAAACTATCTCTCCACGCGGTTTCACCGGGAGGTAGGGATGACGGTGACCGAGTATATCAACCGGACCCGCATCCAGCGCGCCGAGGACCTGCTGAAAAAGAAAACACTTTCCATGCAGGCCGTTGCTGAACAATGCGGCTTTTCAGATGCCAACTACTTTACCCGGATTTTCCGCAAAATCAACGGACGCTCGCCCAATGAATACCGGAAATCCCTCAGCCCCGGAACAAAGGTCTGATGACCGGAACAACCACATCAGAAGGAGGACAATCATGCAGAATCTTTCACTTGATCAGGACTGGAAGTTCAGGAAGCTTCCCGGCCTGAAGATCAGCGACATTCCCGAACGTCTCCCGGATGGCAGCTGGGAACAGGTTTCGCTGCCGCATACCTGGTTTACCGAGGAGGATCCCTGGCAGGGACTGGCCGTCTATGAAAAGACCGTCTGCCGCGGCGCAGACTGGGAACGGGCTTTTCTGTCCTTTGACGGTGCTGACCAGCAGTGCCGCGTCTTTGTAAACGGACAGGAAGCCGGGGTTCACCGGGGCGGCTATTCCCGCTTCCGCCTTCCCATTCCGGAGGCTGCCGCTTCGGATCCGGAATGGCGGATCACGGTTTTCCTTGAGAACAGCGTCAACGAAGACATTGCCCCCTCGTTCGGAGATTTTACCGTATTCGGGGGACTTTACCGGCATGTGAATCTGCTCATCTGCAGCCGGGATCATTTTGACCGCTGCTATTACGGAACAGACGGCCTGATCGTCCGCACCGTTGTCAACGAAGCGGGATACGGCATCCTCATTGCAGAGCCGCACACCGTCTGCGAATCCGAAAATGTTCAGATCTGCTATGAACTGCTTGACGATCAGGGCACTCCTGTCCTGAACGCCCGGAGCGCCGTCAATGAGACATCTTACCTGGTTCTGGAGACGCCGCAGCGCTGGGATGGTCCCGGCCGGGCTCATTTCTATACGCTTTCCGCCGCCCTGCTGGCAGACGGCACGGAAACGGATCACATCAGCCTCCGGACAGGCTTCCGGCGGATTGAGATCAGCGGGGAATCCGGTCTGCACCTGAACGGCCAGCCCCACACAATTCACGGCGTGGCCAGGCATCAGGACCGGGCAGGAAAATACAGCGCGGTTTCAGATGCCGATATCCGCGAAGATTTTGCCCTGATCGGCGAGATCGGCGCCAACGCGGTGCGGCTTTCCCATTACCAGCACCCTCAGACCGCCTATGACTGCTGCGACGAAATGGGCCTGCTCTGCTGGGCAGAAATCCCGATGCTGAAAATGACCGAAAGCGCCGCCCTGATGGACAATGCCGTGCAGCAGCTGACCGAGCTGATCCTCCAGAACATTCATCATCCTTCCATTTTCTGCTGGGGCATTCAGAATGAAATTGCCATGTTCCGGGATGCACCGTACATGCATGAGAACTGCCGGCACTTGCACGAACTGGTCCGGCATCTGGACGGCACCCGCTTCTCCACAGCCGCCAATCTGTATCCTCTCAAGGCCAGAAGCCAGCTCAATGCGATCACCGACATGGTGGGATACAACATCTATTTCGGCTGGTACTACGGCGAAATGAAGGACTTCGGACCCTATCTGGACCATTTCCACGCGCTCCGGCCTCAGCTGCCGCTGGGAATCAGTGAATACGGCGTGGATGCCAATCTCGCCCTGCATTCGGAGGAACCGAAGGTCAAAGACTATTCCGAGGAATATCAGGCACTCTGGCATGAAACCGTGTACCCGCAGATTGAATCCAGACCCTGGCTGTGGGGCAGCTTTGTCTGGAACATGTTCGACTTTTCCAGTGCGCGGCGCAACGAAGGCGGGCAGAAATTCATCAACGCAAAAGGTCTGGTCAGCCATGACCGGACAATCCGGAAGGACGCGTTCTACTATTATAAAGCCCGCTGGTCCGCAGATCCGTTCGTGCATCTGTGTGCCGCCCGGTTCAGGCTGCGGGCCAGGGACCGGATCGATGTAAAGTGTTACACCAATCAGCCCTCGGTGCAGCTGCGGGTAAACGGAATGGTTTTCGGGACCTGCACTGCCGAAAACGGCACTGTTCTGTTCCGGGATGTTCCTCTTGACATGGGTCCGAATCAGGTGACCGCCGCCGCAGGCGCATGCACGGATTCGCTTGAATGGATGCGGGTTCGCGATCCCGAACCCGGCTACACGCTGCCCGATCAGGAATCCGGATCCGCCGTACGCAACTGGTTCCTGACCGAGGATGATGTACGGAAAGAAGGTTTCTTCTCCATTCAGAGCACCGCTCAGGAACTGCTGGACAATGCACAGGCACGGGCTGTTCTTGACCGGTACATTCCCGCACTGGTTCACATCATGACCGAGAAAAACCTTATTCCTCTGGGCCTGTCCCTTAAAAGCATTCTGAGCCGGGATGCAGATCCTGCACTTGACGTCAAAGCACTGAACGAAGAGCTGAACCGGATCCCGGACACCGACGAATAACCGGCAGCAGGTCCTTAACCGCTCACACCCGACAGCCGTTCCGGCACAGAAAGGAATCGTCAGATGAAACGCAGTGAACTTCTGAAACGCATCGGCATTACGCCGCCGCCCAATGCCCGTATCCGCCTGATTGTGGATACCGATGCCAGAAATGAAGCAGATGACCAGTTTGCCATCATGCACCATCTCCTGACACCCATGTTTGACGTATGCGGAATCATTGCCGCGCATTTTGAGCAGAAAGCCGGTTATACCGGCAGGTCCATGGAGGAAAGCTACCGGGAAATTGAAAAGGTGCTGACCCTTTCAGACATCGAGGATGTTCCCTTTTTCCGCGGATGCACCTCCCCCCTGCGCTCCACCGGGGATGCGCCGGAAAGCGACGGTACGCAGTTTCTCATCCGCCAGGCCAAATTGCCCGGGAAACTGTACATTGCCGTTCAGGGCGCCATGACCAACGTGGCAGCAGCAATCAACGCTGCCCCGGACATTGCAGACAATCTGGTCGTTCTCTGGAACGGCGGCGGTCCTTACCCTGAAGGGCGGCCGGAATTCAACGTGATGCAGGATCCGGATGCCGTGCGCGCAGTTCTTGCCAGCCGTGCAGAAATCTGGCAGACCGATCAGAGTGTATACAGCACGCTGGAGGTCACGTTGGCCGAGCTGAAGAGCCGTGTCGCTTCCTGCGGGAAGATCGGCCGCTATCTGGTTGAACAGCTGGAAGCGGAAAACCATGTGGAATATAACCCGGACTTTCTTCTGCGCACGGGCGAAAACTGGACGCTGGGTGACAACACAACCGCGGCCGTCCTGCTGATGAACCGTCTGCGGGGCAACTGGCACATGGAGCATGCCCCCCTGATCCGGGAGGATCTGACCTATCAGGCCAATCCGGACGGCAGACTCATCCGTGTCTACGACAGCATTGATGTACGCATGACGCTGGAAGACTTTTATGCCAAGCTTTCCCTGGCCTATGGCAGCCGGTAATCCGGCCTCTGCCTGATCCGGTCCTGCGGAGTCGTAGAATCTCTTCGCTTCAGGCTCCGGAGGATTTCCGGGATAACACACCTGTGCAAAAGCCGTCGGTTCTGACAGTGAATGTCTGAACCGGCGGCTTAGCTGTTTTCCTGCCTGACTTTGCGGATTCCGCAGGAAACTGCACCGCAAAAGACAGCGCGAACAGACAGAGCAGGACAGGAGGGGCGTTCCCTTCAACGTTCTTTTGCCGGCAATTCCTGTTCTGCAGAAGAAAATTTTCTCTTTTGGGGTAAAAGTCATCCAAAAAAGAACCTCCGGAAATATAAATTCTGATATAATAACATCTGTCAG
>CACXHF010000371.1 GCA_902767305.1 uncultured Eubacteriales bacterium | reverse complement strand
TTCCGGAATGCCGTAAACCAGCACTCCACCCGGCTCATGCAGAGCCTCGTACACCGTCACCTGATAACCCATCCTAGCCAGATCACCTGCTGCCGTCAGGCCGGACGGACCCGCACCGATCACAGCAACCTTATGCCCATTCGACTCAGGCACAACCGGTTTTTCCGAGCTGTTCATCCGATGCCAGTCCGCCACAAAGCGTTCAAGACGTCCAATACCAACCGGCTCATTGTTTGGCATTCTGCCCCGTACACATTTGCCTTCGCACTGGGACTCCTGTGGGCAGACCCGTCCGCAGACTGCCGGCAACGACGAGGACGCTGACAGAATCTGATAAGCACCTTCAATATTCTCCGCCGCAACACAGGCAATAAAGGCAGGAATATCAATGGCAACCGGGCAGGCGCTCTGACATGGTTTAGTCGGACAGTTGAGGCAGCGCTTTGCCTCATTTACCGCCATCTCATACGTATATCCAAGGGCAACTTCATCAAAATTATGTTTTCGGACGCCCGGATCCTGAGAAGGCATCGGGCATTTTTTCGGATCCTTAGAAGCCATGGATTCTTATTCCCCCTTCCGAAGCAGTTCACATTCCGCTTCGCGTGCACGCGATTCAAACTCACGGTACATCGCACCGCGTTTCATCGCTTCGTCAAAGTCTACCAGATGACCGTCAAAATCCGGGCCGTCCACACAGGCAAACTTCGTCTCCCCTCCAACCGTCAGCCGGCATCCACCGCACATGCCGGTACCGTCAATCATTATCGGGTTCATGGAAACCACAGTTTTGACACCGTATTTTTTTGTAACCCCGCAGACGAACTTCATCATGATCAGCGGCCCGATAGTGATAACCTCGTCATACGTATTTCCTTCATTAATCAGCTTTTCAAGTGCTGCCGTTACAAGGCCCTTTTCACCAGCCGTTCCGTCATCCGTCATCAGGACAAAGCGGTCTGATACAGCCTTGAACTCATCCTCCAGGATGACCAGCTCCCGATTTCTGAAACCGACTACCGAATGCACTTCGCATCCCAGTTCATGCAGCTTTTTGGCGACCGGAAAGGCAATGGCACATCCGACACCACCTCCGACTACACAGACTTTTTTAAGTCCGTCTGTCTTCGTCGGCAATCCGAGAGGCCCGACAAAATCATGCAGACTCTGACCCGCCTCCAGTGTATCCAGTTCCATTGTCGCCCCGCCGACGATCTGGTAGATAATCGTGACGGTTCCCTTCTCCGGGTTAGTATCCGAAATTGTCAGCGGCACACGTTCACTGTCCGCAAACGACCGGAAAATAATAAACTGTCCCGGCTGTGCTTTTCTCGCAATCAGCGGGGCTTCAATTACCATCCGGCTGACCGTCGGATTCAGCCGGGTTTTTTCCACTATTGTATACATGGTACTCCTCCAATAATCCCTGTTTGGACGACATCGTACAGAATAATTCATCCCTCAAAGATTTTCAAACGCAAATTTCTATAAAATATTACCGGATAATTCAGAAATACTTTCCAATTTTATCAGATTATTCCCTCATTTCCCCGCCAGTCGACAGTTTTTCGCTCCGATTTATCTCTGCGCAGACTCCCAGTAAGAACATGCACGGTTTCAGATACAATCAATATTCCTTCACTGAGACGGATAGCCCGACAGTCCGGAACGGGAGATGTATCCGTTTTCTCCTTCAGACCAGTGCTCATTTTCAGAAATCTGATCAAACTCATCCGGAATATTTTCAGTGAAAAAGAACTGCAAAAAAAGGTGAGGCTGTACCCCACCTTTCTGTTGTTCTGAGAAATCAGGAAAGTATCCCTGTTTCTCAGATTCAGGATCCCCGGACTACGTTATTTTCTCGTCAATCCTTCGAATTTGTATGTTGCCTCAACCAGAATCTCCGGGGAATCTGTCACAATATCCCTGTATTCAGGTCCTGAATACTGCGCCATTCCGCCGATATTATAGATTTTGGTCATATCCCAGCCGCGTGCATTGAGCAACTTCATCAGCTGATTGACACGTCCGCCGCTCTGGCACATGAGGAAGATCGTCTTGTTCTTTGGGAAGAGAGCTTCAAGAATTTCGTCCGACTCTTCATAAACCGGAACCGGTTCCTCCACTGACCCTCCGAAGAGCTGAGGCAGGGACGAATCCGTGTTGGCATCCGCATTGAAAATCAGGGCAAAATATGGAATGCATTCGAAGTTGCGCAGATGCTTTTTAGCATAGTCAGCATAATCACGCAGGTCAATATACATCACATCCGTACGTCCGAGATAGTTTCTGAGATTTCCGCTATTGATTGCCGAACAGGTCGGTCCGAAGTTCCCAGGCTCGCAGAACTTCTCCTCGGTATCATCCTTATTCGCCTTATACTTTTTCGTGGTATCCACCGGATAAGGCAGATCTGCCTCGGCAACCGCTGCAGTCACAACCGCGGTTGTTTCAGCAGAAGCTTTCTTGGTTTCAAATACCTCTCTCAGCGTCGCAGCAGTGGCATCTCCATCAAAGAAGGAATCGGTTGCATGGTAGGCGTAAAGTGCCTGAAGAACACGCAGAATATTGTTTGCAGAAACCGTTGCGCCGGTCTTGACATCGATTCCGGGAATGTCATCAACCGTGCCTGCTTTCATGAGTTCTGCATAAGTCTTTCCAATGTAAACCGGAATCTGACCAGCTTTTACGCTTTCATAGGTCGCCTCAGTTGCTGTCGGCGGCGGGTTGCTGTCCCCCCAGAATCCACCCAGATAGTGTCCGGTGGAATCCATGTCAAAGCTAAGTGTGCGAACCTCTGCGTCCTCGATCTTCCCGCTTGAGGGCAGCGTAAGCTCCACATAGGCTGTCGACCACAGATTGACGTCTGCGCTGCGGCAGGTACAGGAAATAAAAGTAACCTGATACTTAATATAATTGCGTGCTACATACTTGAAGGGAACAAACGCATAGAAGAGATCCTCTTCCTTCGGCCCGTCAATATGATTGAACGGAATTACGGCTACCTGATTAGCTTTGCTTCCCTCGCCGAGCTTTGCGGAATTATTAAGGAAGCTGTTGACCTCACCCAGAGAAAGTTCATCTGCGACAGCAAACGCCGTCAGCATGACGAAAAGAAGAAATAGTGCAACGACTGCTTTTTTCATAGCTGTTTCCTCCTTCTGATTCAGAGCGGAGCATCCCTCATCAGGCCGTCTCCACACTCCGGTCAAATGTATCCTGTCAGTTTTATCATATATCTGACATCAGATTCATCCTATCAGGTTTAAAAAATAAAGTCAATATATTTTTGCACTTAAAAAACTATTTTATTTTAGACACAGCAAGATCTGTCCTGCATAAATGATTACACCTGAAGGTTTTCAAACATTCCGAAAATACAGCAAAGAATCCATTCCTTACGCATCGCATTTTTTCAGGCAGGTACTTTTCTCCTGTATTCAGACAGAGGAGTACTATCGCCATCGTCCTGCTTTTCAGGGTTCAATAATATTGAAACTTCGATTGACCGGTTTCATATACTGAACCATTCTAACGGGAACCGTTTCATCTCCTTCAGCAGTCATTTTGGTCACTATTCCGGTGTTGCCCATCATCAGCGCCAGAAGCTGCAGTCTCGCACAGGTCAGTACACAATCGCAGTCTCCACTCACTTTACCGGGATAGACCAGTAGAATTCCGTCTCTTCGAACTATCCGGTATGTTTCCCTGGTATCCGATATGCAGAGCTTTAACGTGAAATCGTCCCTCTGCGCAGCCAGGGCATCCGTGTTGATGTCAATATACTGCAGCATCATCTGAACCGTCATGCCTGCCAATGCAGATTCGCGTCCAAGGGTCGTTCCTTCTTTCTCGGCCTGATTTCCCTTCCGAAGTTCCCATGCACCCATCAGGTAGGCACAGCGCCAGGGACCGCTTTCCGCCTGATATCCCAGTTGTTCCAGCGCATCTGCGCAGAGATCTCTTGCTTCCTGATTAGACGGATCCGCATAGACAAGTTCCTTCGTGACCTGTGCAACCCATTGATATTCACCACGGTCATAGTCATCCCTTGCTTTCTTAAGAACCGCTTCCACGTCTCCCAGATACTCTACCCACTTTTTCGCCGTATCCTCCGGAGTCAGAGGATTCAGATTTACCGGATTGGCATCATACCAACCCATATAGCGCTGATAGACTGCCTTAATGTTGTGAGAAAGCGTTCCGTAATACTGGCGGCAGTACCACACCCGGTTCAGGCGCTCCGGAAGCGTCAGTAGTCTTGAAATTTCTGACGCCGTCATCCCCTGATTGATGTAATGCAGTGTCTGATTGTTGATATACTGATAAACTGCGGCAGTATCTTCCATATAAGAGCGCAGTGCATCATTTCCCCAGTGCGGCCAGTTGTGGCTCTGAAATACTACCTCTGCCTGATCCCCAAACAGAGCCTCTGCCTCCAGAATATATCTTGCCCATGACTCAGCGTCTCGTACCTGTGCACCACGCAGTGTATAAATATTATGCATGGTACCGGTACAGTTCTCAGCCATCCAGAGCCCCTTGTATCTGGGAAACCACGCATTCATTTCAGCCGGCGCCTCTGTACCCGGAGTCAGCTGAAACTGAATCTCAAGACCGTCAATCGTAATCGTCTCATTTCTGGAAATCTCATAGGTTGGCGGTTCCAGTCCGATGGTTCCGGCGCTCTGTCCCAAACCTATACCGATTCCCATACGCCCGGTTTCACCGGGTATCATGAGTGTTCCATACTGATACTGGGCGCGGCGTGACATAGCAGCGCCGCAGTACAGGTTTTCGCTGACGGCATGCTTTAGAAAACCCGCCGGTGCCAGCACTACTGTTTTTCCGGAGGCAAGCTGTTCATTCAGGGAAAGAGTCGGGTCTGCCACCTCTTCCGGGGAAATCAGTCCGTAAATTCCGCCGTAGTGATCGATATGAGAATGGCTGTACAGTACCGCTTTCACATGGAGCGGTCCAAAGTGCTTTTCCATCAGAGTTTTTGCCGCTGCCATGTTTTCCTTGCACATCAGCACATCAAACACCACCCAACCGTTATCCGTGCGAATAAAGGTGGAATTGGCCATGTCATACCCGCGCACCTGATAAATTCCCTCGCATACCTCAAACAGTCCTGCATACGTATTGAGCTTCGTATTACGCCACAGGCTCGGGTTTACAGTTTCCGGGATCTCCGCATCCCTGACAAAATCAAAGTCATTCAGATTCCAAGCCACCTGCCCGTCTTCCCTGAAAATGACCAGTTTCTCAGGCGCTTCCATCAATCCCCGAAGTGCATTCTCTTTCTCGCATTCATCGGAGAAATCCAGAAGTTCATACCAGCTCCGATTAATCTTTGCCGTATAATCTGTGGCCGGTTTGCTCTCCATCATCCCTGTCCAGGGAATGCACAGTAACGTAGAAATAAGAAGCCAGAGCAATACCATCATCGTTCTTCCTCCTGTATTCATGTCGTCGTAACACATAAAAAGTTCCGGCCAGGCATATCCCCGGCCGGAAACTGAACCGCCCATTCTGACTATCAGTCGTGGTCCTTAATGGGCTGACAGAGAGCAAAAGCAAAACCAGACGGGGAAGTCATCATGGCAGATTTGTTGCTCTTTGTATCAACCGTTATGTCTCCACTGCTGTTTCTGATCCTTTCGCAAGCAGCATTTCGTGCGTCTCTTCAAAGTTATCCACATTCATGCGGATCAGCGTCAGATCTTTCGGTACAGAAAACTCCGGGATTTCTGCCACATCCGCATAAAAGCCATTCGTGTCTTTCATGCGGATACTGTAAAATTACTTTGTTCCTGTGTTTGCTTTAGTATTGTGACGCTTCTCGAATCCAAGCTCCTCAAAAAGCTCAATAATCGGTGCACTGTTTTCCGTGACAATCAGCGGATTAAAGCAGTAATCTTCATGCTGATGTTCCTTTCAGGCATCCTCGTTTTTTCATTCAGTACAGACCTGTCCGTTTCTGACATTCTGCAGTAAACAATGCTGCCGAATTCAGCCGTTCATTGTACCGGAATAATTCAGGAATCGTAGAAATCTCGTCCGTCGTCTGTTACAAGCCGTTCCGTCTTCGGATACTCGAAGATCTCCTTTTTCCCTTGATTTTCCGTCAGATAAGCCACAAACTTCGCAGCATACCATTTAGCCATCGGAAGGTTGTGCATCAGACAGTAACCGCAGTTCACCGGTGTTGCGCCAGGTACATCTTCTGCCTCCTCTACAGACTTGAACGCATTGAGAATAACTTCGTAGATTTCCTCAGAGGGACGGTTTCCTTTCAGAATAAGATAGAATCCGGTCAGACATCCCATCGGGCCCCAATAAATAACTTCGTCTTTCCAGTCCGGATCATTCCGAAGATAAGTTGCAACCAGGTGTTCAAGAGAATGCATGGCCGCCACATCAATTGCAGGCTCTACATTTGGTTTTCTCAGTCTAACGTCATAAGTAGTCACCCTATACTCTCCAATAACATCCACCCGGCTTGTAAAAATACCAGGAACAATTCTGGTATGGTCTACTGAAAAGCTGGGAATCAAATCCATATTCGCAAGTCCTCCTTTATGCGTTTTTCTGTCCGTCATCTCTGTTCAGAGTACGGACAGGCTGTTTCTTGCATCCTGCTGCAGTGAGCAGGCTCTTCCCAAACGGAGACTTTCACCCCACCCGAAAATGTACGCCGACAGGAAGCAGAATCTGTTCCGTCAGTACGGTCTCACGTTTTCTCCCTGCTCAAACTGTTGAAAGTGTACATCAGCCTGGACGTGCTGTCAATGAGAATGAAGCTGATTCCCATCGGGAATCCCTGCTTCGCCCTATTTCAGGGCAGCATGCAGAAATGCATCTTGACACATTCGCTTTCTTTCTCTTGTACATAAACTTTGCCGGCAGCAAACGTATAGGTGCCGAAATCTGTTCCTTTCCAGTCTTCTGTCTCTGTCCTGCATCAAATTTGACAGGCTGACAAAGGGTAAATGCATGCTCACCATTTTTCACTTCATCTGAACTGATTCCCGGACATAAACAGAGCATCCCGTAGTTACTAGGATGCTCTCCCCGCCGATTATGAACAACCGTAGCCCGAAAGGAAATGCCGGCAGTCAGGAATGCTGATCGGATTTCTGCCGCCAATAGCATTTTTTGCATCAGATCCTGTGTGCATAGTCCACGACCCAGCGAATATGCGCCTCAGGCAATTCATTATGAATACTGCAGTCAGCGCCCAGGATATACCGGCTCTTCCCACCCTGTGAAACCAGATTTTCAACTTCCTTTTCAATTTCTTCTCTGGTGGCAGTATACAGAAAAGTTCCCGGACGATTGTCAAATCCACCCCATACGGTGCATCCGAAGTGATCTTTTGCCTTCTGAATATCCATGATATCGAAATAGCGGCTCCAGCTGATAACCGGGGCTTTATAATCCTCCCATACACTCAGATGATTCGGTTCCTCTTCCCATGCACAGAAATGAATCGCATTCATCTCACTGAGGCTGTTGGCATAATCCAATACTGTTTTATCGCTTGGCGTAACCCAGTCACGGTATTCCTCATACGTAAAGCGGCTCTGCTCGCCATTCTGGACGCTGTAAAAAATACCGTCTGCACCAGATTCCTGAATAATGCCCTGTACCAGCAGACGGACATCCTCCGCGACAACCCTGCAGGCATCTTTCATCGCCTCCGGATTTTCCCGGATAAACTTCATCATCTTCGGATAGCCGATTTTCAGTCGAATATAACTGAGAGGAGCAAAAATCAGATAAATTGCAGGACAGGCACCTCCCAGTGCCTTCACGACCTTTTTCGTCCGTTCGATCTGTCCGCGAATATACGGATGATTCTCTCCAAGCGGATGAATACGGTGAAGATCCTCTGCCTTTTCAATCCCTTCAAGAATAGGGGCAGGCCAGCCAAAAAATTTGTCTCCGCTCAATTTCATAAAGTCTACGTCCGTATTCTCAAGAAACTTCGCCTGACACTCTGCAAACCGATCATCGTTTCCCCAGAACTCCGGCGATACATGCTGCCACATGCACACCGGCACATGATCCGTCTCAAGCCCTTTAAAAGCAGCAGTAACCCGTTCTCTTTTGTTCATCTCTATACTCTTTCTTTACTTCATCTTTGTCTCTTGATAAGTCCCGATCATTCCACCTTTTCAAGGCATCAGGCCAGGAATGGATCACCCAGCATGACTGGAGAATCTTGAAAATCACAATGGTCCAATATTTGACCAGTCCCTCGGCAGGATGAATTCCGCTGCCGTCACCGCTGAAGAACCCCTCAGTATTGCTAACAATGAAAATTCCCCTGAACATCTGCTGAAAGCGTGGAACTTCGTTATCCGAAAGATGGCATGGACCTTCAGTGTAAAACGAATTACAGAGTTATGCAATCCCACAGCAATAAAAAACTGCCATCGAACTGAGTCAGGCTTCAGTGACAGACAATCCGAATCCACCAGTCGTAATTTTCCCGGCTACAGTTCAGTCCCGGATGACCAGAGATTGAAAGTCTGTCTCCTGCCTTTCAGTCTGAGCGTTTTTTCAGAGAAGACCTGTCTGCTGACAGATGCTCCGTGTTGTTTTCCGAAGACCCGCATAACAACCACACCCCACCTGTATGATGACGATTAGCCTGTCAATAGACAGACTCTGAATCTGGTCGACAAACATACGCATCAAAGTGCTTGTCTCCGAAATAAAGGCAGCAGTATCTGTTATCTGTCCCATGGCAAAACGGTTCACACAGTTCATTGTATCTGTACAGTCAC
>CACXHF010000370.1 GCA_902767305.1 uncultured Eubacteriales bacterium | reverse complement strand
TGCTGGCAGACTGCGTTCGTAACTTCTGTCCTGAACAGTATCTCTCGATTTCGATGTTTTACCAAAATTAGAAGATGCGCATGAATAAGGCCTTAAAGGAAGAAACATGTTCTTGTCAGATTTTTTTTAGATAAAACGGAGGTGTATGGGTGAACGTATTCAGAAATAGAGTGCTTCAGTTCTGGAGATCGCTTGAAACTCTGGATGAACGAATCTACTATATGCTGCTGAGCGTTGCAGATATAGCCGGACTCATTTCTACCATAGTTGGTTTTATTCAGAAACTGAATATCGGGGCACTGTGCCTCACGTTTTTGACCTTTGTTTTTACGGTTCTGCTCAGCGTCATCAGTGTTCGCCATCCTGAACAGCGTAAGATCCAGAAGATCGTGCTGATCATTGCCATCAATTTTTTCTTTTTCCCTGCATCTTTTTTCCTTTCAGGGGGAATACACAGCGGAATGATCCTGTTTCTTCTGACAGGTCTGTTTCTGGTTGGTATCACACTGCGTGGGAAACTCAGCGGTTATATTTTTGCCGCCTCACTTGTTGCAATGGAAATGACCTTGTTTTTCGCCAGCCTGTATCCGAATCTGACGATTCCCATGAATGAACAGCAGCACTATCTGGACGTTGAAGTGACACTCTTTCTTACAAGTATGTCTGTATACGCCATTACAACACTGATTTTGTCAGCATACGACCGCGAATGTCGTCAAAATGAGAAACTGATGGAGAAACTGCGGAATCTGTCCACCAGAGATGAACTTTCCGGACTGTTCAACCGTCGGGAACTGTTTCAGCGTCTTGAGATGATCTACAGCAGCCATCCGGCAGAACAGTCGGAAAAGTTCTCACGTGAAAAAATGTATATAGCCATGTTCGATGTGGACAATTTCAAGCATCTCAATGATACTTATGGCCATTCCTTTGGCGATGTCGTACTTACCGCAGTGGCAAAAGTTCTCAACAATGCTGCTAATCCCCAGAATGGAGAATTATCCTCCCGCTATGGAGGTGAGGAATTTGTAAGCATTCTGGCGGCAGACAGTCTGGATGAGGCATATAGCAAAGCAGATACTGTCCGTCAACAGATTTCTGAACTTCGCTTTGAAGAAGTTCCGGATCTTGTCATTACGATCAGCGGAGGCGTAGTTGCCTGCAGTTCAGAGGATGAAATCAAACTGATCATGCATGATGTGGACGAGTGTCTGTATAAAGCTAAAGCGGCAGGAAAAAACCGAATTTTCTGTCACTGAGAACAACCGATTCAGACAGTTTTTTCACTGTTTGGTATAAAACCGCCATCGGCGGTTTTTTTATTCAAACACTGCACAGAACAGAAGCTTCCAGTTGCTTCGTTGAAGCAGCAGAACCATGAATTATACATGATATGGGGAGAATGACTGCGAACTGTACTGTCATAAATCCGGAATTACTGTGGAAATAACGGAAATCATTCTTCTCGAAATGCCTTATTCCCGTTGTTGACCTCGTTTTTCAACTGACAGTTGATTGACGATCAGTGAGACCTGCTCTACAATTCATTCATCAAATTGAGAGAGGAAAAATGCTGTGAATCTGAAGGAAGCTTTCCGCCTGTCCAATAAATATCATGAACTGATGAGTGAGTCAGAGCAGATCCTTGAAAACGAGGAATACACAACACAGGTAAAAAACACCTATCTTCGGCATAAAGTAATGAAGGAATCAGAAGATGAAACAGTCCTTGAACAGCCGGAAATGATTTATTATACGAAGATCACAGATGTAGTCCGATTCCTGATCTACCTTATGGAAGAAAGAGGCAAGCTTGCCTCTGCCATCCGAAAAGCGAAAAATGCTCTTGATATTGACATGGACAGCGAAATCAGTCTGAACAATTGCAGGCAGAGCGTTGTACGTGTATTGAGGTCGATGAATCAGATTAAGGATTCAGAGAGAGTTCTCGTTAACGGTGGGCATGGATTCCGCTTCAATGTGGATGGAGAGCAGGTATCCTATACCTGCGATGTCAGGCGAGTGACAACAATCAATTTTGACAGAAACACTATTCGTAAAGAACTCCGTGCACTGAATGCGAAAGCGGAGGAAATCTCGTCCAGAATTGATCTGTGCATGATTACGTCTAAGGTCAGCTATATACCGCCATTTGATGTCAATTCGACATTTGATGAGGCTTTTGAAACTTATCTGGCATTGACGGAGGATTAATCTCCCGCGGATGCATTGGATGCGGCAGAAACGGAATATGTGGAAGCCGGTTCAGTTGCAGATGAACAATAACGCTGCATTTTGACTATGATGATACACGGTTGGACAATCATCGTCTGCATCATCGTCCAATACATTCCGACATCCTTGCGTAAATACAATCTCTTACGATTTCGCCCATGCAACCTCTCAGCCTTTCTTCTTTAGAGCACTTCTCTGACTGTGACAGACAGATGAACCCCTGTTCATGGGGAAGCTCCGGATGTTTTGTCAGAAGATGTTCAAAATGGCAGATACATTTTCCGGGCCTGACGCATCCAATGCATCCGGCTAAACAGCTTTTTTGCTGTCTTGCCAGATCAAAGAAATAACAAAACGGCCCCCTGTTATCAGCGAGCCGGAAAGGATACGAAAAATGATACCATTTCGGAAACAGAGTAAACGTCAGCAAAAAATCACAAACAATATCAGAAGAAGAACCTGGAACGGCATTTCTCCCATAACAAAAGTGGTAGAAAGCAGAAAAAAATATAATCGTAAACAAATTAAGAGAGAGATTCTGAACGAAGCTTAACACTGAGAATTCAATCAGAAATCAGTAAGCCTCTGTTTATCAGCTTCTGTTCGAGAAGCTTTATACATTCTGCAGGATCAGTATTGTTTTCAATTTCAAAATCAGCATATCTGCGGTACAACGGAATTCTTTCCTGATAAAGGGTGAGAATTCCGTCCTTTTTTTTCTGTGCAACAAGAGGACGATCATCGCATCCTGAAAGAAATGACCATACAGTATCAAAGTTCCGGTTCATAAGGACAATCGTTGTTTTGCCTTTCAACAGATCCCCGTTCCGACTGTATGTCAAAAGACCTCCACCAGAGGAAATGATGCAGGGTGGATATTCTGCGATTTCTTTGCAGACATCATGTTCAATATCCCGAAAACAAGTTTCTCCCGATATGGAAAAAATCTCAGAAATGGTTTTTCCGGTTTTTGAGACGATTATTGCGTCTGTATCATAAAATGGAAGATTCCATCGTTCGGATGCCAGTTTTCCTACAGTGGTTTTTCCGGATGCCATAAAGCCGCATAGAACAACAGGTTTGATGAGTCTGATCATGAAGAGTCCTCCTGAGCAGATGAATGGCAGGAGAGAAAAGAGGATTCTCTCCAGACAAAGTGAGTTTATCTGTAATGAAAACGATTGTCAAGCCTGCTGGAAAAACAGGAGCAATGCAAAAAGACAGGTCTTCTTCATTCAGTCAGACTGTCCGAAATGCCTGAACAGAAAAACAACGTCATACAGAATTGGATTCAGGATGATGTGTATTCCGACGGGAAAAACAGACCGGAAACAGAATGAATAAATATAAAATTGACCGATTGGGAAAAAAACAGCTTTTGGGGATAAACGATAACAAGAATCCTTTCCTGATTATGCATTCTGAATTGAAAAAAAGTCTATTATCGGCTATAATTCTACTGGGGAAGTTTGTCTGCAATTTATCCGTTCGGCACTGACATCACGGTAAAAAAGTTTCTGTGCCGTTCAAGCATTGCAAATAATGCTGACATGCCAGAAGCAAGCAGGTTGCGCTTATTTCCAGTTGAAATCAACAGAAATGGTTTGAGACGGTTCCCATACCATTAGCGTATTATACCTGTTAAGTAGACAAACGCTCCTCTTCAGAAAAGCTTTGACAGTCTTCAGAAATGCGAGAGAAATCATAAACAGTCATAGTATCTTCTTAGAAAAAAAGGTAATGCTTTTTGTATCGAGAGATATTCGATATTAATAAATGATAACGGGAGATAGATATGGAAAAGTATCAGTCACCTTCACTCAGTATGATACCGTTATATCGAAATGAAGGGGATCCGACTCGGGTGGTCATGGACTGGAAACAGGCCGGAACACGCATTGAACACGATCTGATTCAGGAAGGATTCAACGTAAAGGTTTTCATGCTTGAAGAAAAAGAAGAGCAGGTAGTATTCGGGATTATTATCTCCGAAGATCGCTTTTCTATGCCTTATTACAAAGAAGTATTCGAAAATGTTCTTGAAAACCTAGCTGAACCGGACAACTTCACTCTGAACCCGTCGCCTGACGGCACAAGGGCTTTTTATCTCACGCTCAATAAGGAACAGGTTGAGGTTTTGGAACTGCGTACTGCTCTTGAGAGTCATGAGATTCTTTCAAGCCCATCTCGACTGACAGTTCCTGTGGGACGGGCGTTTTCTGATACAGTAGAATCACTGGACCTGCGCTTTTTTTCCTGCTTCTACATGACGGATGAGCAGGACTATACGCCAGGAATGACAGAAGTTCTTCTGACAGGCTTTCTTTTCCGAACAAATCCGAAGGATGTACGTTTTCTTTTCCTCGATCAGGGACACGTACTGGAGTCTTATTACGGACTAACACATATGTTTGATCCACCGACCCAGACGTTGTCAGGATGTTTACAGGTCATCCGCTGGATTCAGGACGAAATCATTCTTCGTCTCGGTGCAATGGAAGCAAAAGGGGCCAAATCTCTGGATGGATACAACGCTTCTTTGCGCGTAGATGAGCAGACATATACCCGTTTGCTTGTTTTCATAACTCCCGCAGATGAACTGTTTAAGGATCAGGACTTTCTGACAGTTCTCCGTATGGTCAGAGAACATGGCCTTATGGTTGGTATTCATTTCTTTATGCAGATGAGCACTCCGGTTCCGGTGACGTTCCTCACAAAAACTACACTCTGCTTTAAACGCGCTATTGATGCTGAAACACAGAAGCACCGTCTGGTAAAGAATTATCAGATCAAACGCGGGGAGCACTCACCACATTTCGTAAACGCATGTTATATTGAACAGAGTGACATCGATACTATTACTTCCTATCTGAAGGAAAACAATTCTCTTAAGTACATGGGTCTGGTAAAAGTACAGGAAGAAAGATCTGCCGAGGAAGCTCCTGCTGTTGAGGAAAAAAACGAGAATCCTAATGAAGTCATGATGTTCTCTTTCAATGACTCCACCGGAGAAACTCCCGAGACTGCAGAATCCGCAAAGCCATCTGAATCTCCGGCTGCACAGTGGACACTTCCTGAACATCTGATACATATTCCCAAAGACACGGGTGTGGTTTCCAGAAAACCCCTTACGGAGCTGAAAAGGCGCAGAATTACCGGTTACAGAACCCGTTTCGAACGAATTGTACAGAATAGCAGTTATTCCACCCAGATATACAGAAGTGCAAAGCGTCTCAGGAAAAACACTATTTTACGCAGTGAGTCTATTCTTCAGCGTTATCAGGAAATGAAGAGCGATTCCAGCGTACATCTTCGGAGAGAACGTCCTGCTGCGTCTATCCCTGGCTACACAGAGACATCCGAGAAAAATACTCCTCCGGTACAGATTGAACCTTTGCAGAAGGAAACTGCTGCACCGGCAGTTCCGGTTCAACATCTGACAGAGAAAGATTCTGAAAGCAGCGTTGCAACGGAAGAGAATAAACCCAGCCAGCAAAGAGACACCGTCAGGAAAAGTCCCTCTACGAGTGAGATTCCTTCACGAGGAAAAGGCCGAAAGCCCATATTGCCGATTTTGCTAGGCTGTTCGCTGTTTTTAGGCGGAACATATGCCATTCTGAGACAGAACAACATCTTACAGCCAATTACCTCATATTTTCCATTTTCTACCAGTAAGATTATCAGTGGAGAGAATAACTCGAAATCACCAACTCCGGAGATAACATCAAATCCGACTGTCATGTCCGCAACTGCGATAACCAACACAGTCGAATCAACACTGACACCTGCACCGGCAGCTGTTTCAACAAGTGCACCGGCTATACTTGGGCCTGGATCGTCTTCGCTTTCTGGAACGGACACCAATACCGTTCCTGCCACAGAAGTGCCAAAGAATTCAAGTACGCCTGCTCCAACTGCGGCTCTGACTGCTGCACCGACTCAGATACCCGTTGAAACATCGGGAAAAACAGTCTCTGCTAATGAGACAGCTAAAACGCCTGCAGTGACTCCTTCAACGGTTCCGACAACTGAACCGGCGCAGGGTCCGACGAAATTACCAGAAAAGTCTGTCAATACAGCTGCGCCGTCCCAAGTACCCGCAGCGGCTCCTTCTGCTGTCCCGACAACTGAACCGACTCAGGGTCCGACTAAGACACCAGAAAATGCTGTCAATACGGCTGCGCCGTCCAAAGCGCCCGCAGTGGTTCCTTCAATGATCCCGACAGCTGAGCCGGCATATGCTCCAACTAAAGCACCGGAGAAAAATACTTACACGGCTGCACAGACCAAAGAGCCCGCAGTAGCTCATTCTGCTGTCTCGACAACTGAACCGGCACATGCTCCAACTAAAGCACCGGAAAAGAATACTTACACGGCTGCACAGACCAAAGAGCCCGCAG
>CACXHF010000369.1 GCA_902767305.1 uncultured Eubacteriales bacterium | reverse complement strand
GCACACGCAGACTGTATCCATAGCTGACCCAGCCACCGATCGGGTCCGTGCTGCCCTCAAGCACCATGGGCCGGATCTCCGTATCCGATGCCGCCGTAACGGCATACCTGCGTTTCCGGGGTGTTTCATACAGATACTGCATGCCCTCACCGCTGAGTACGCCGGGAGCGAAGTTGAATGTCAGACGGAAATCATGCTCTGTCCGTCCAAGTCCGGTGATACGGTCATCCAGCACATATACATCCTTTTCCAGACGGACCGCTACCCGCCGGTGGTACACCGGATCATCCGTGAACACGTATCCGTTGTGGCTTACATCGATCACGGCATACTGTTCGTTTTCCTCAAAGCGGTGCAGAAACAGCCGGACGCCCCGTACCCGGCTGACCCCGGGCACAGCCCCCATGGTCAGATCATCACAGTAGAGCGTATTATGTGCCAGTGAACCGGTAAAGTAATGCCGCCAGTTTTTCCAGATGGACTGATTGTAGATATACCGGCCGCCGTCCAGCAGAATGTCCTCGCCGGCTATCTGAAGTTCAAAATGCCCGGTATCATTGTGACTGTGCGTGCTTTTTTCGCCGCGTTCCAGCTGCACGCCGTGGATGTGCATGTAACTGTCCTCACTGCCCCATCCTGTGCGCATGATGTGGATGCCGGCCTCAGTCATGGAATAATTGCGCGTAAGAGGAGCATGGCCCAGTCTGCGGCCGGTGGCTGCCCAGAGGAAATCGCCCCGTCCCGTCCACTCAGCCATCTGACGGAACCAGGCCCGCATCTCGTTGAGATCCAGCGGATCCATGGACAGGTTCATGCCCTCATACAGCGAGGTGTCGCTGCGCCTGGCCAGCAGATCGTCCCGGTCGGCATCGCCAATCATAGGCGTGGAAAAGTCAGGTTTGAGCTGGCGCAGGATAAACTCACAGGCACGGGTAAGAGTCCCCCTGGCATATGGCGGAACCGGAATCCCGTTCAGTTCGCACAGCCTGGTGCACTGGAAATAGCTGATCGCGGCCACCATGTGATAAATGCTGGTGCGCTCCATGTGCACGCCGTCGTTGTCAAAGGAATAACGCATTTCATGCATGACCCGCTGATACCCGTGCTTCATCCATTCCGCAGCGCCCTTTATCTCCGGGAACAGAATGGCTGTCTGCAGCAGAGCGCCCGATTCCATGGTCAGCCAGTTGCTGCTTTTCTCATGGTTGGTGTAATGAGTCACCAGATAATCGGCATGCATTTTCACAGCGCTGAGATACAGCGCCCATGCTTCCCCGTCAAACGACTTGCTTTTCCGGAACGCACACAGGCAGGGAATAAAGGCGGTATACAGTCGCATGGCTGTTTCGATATGCCGCCAGGGATAGCTGGGATACTGATGCCGGCGGATATACGCCTCCTCATCTGCCAGGAACTCACTGAGTGGCCAGGCGTTCAGGAATCCGCGGAGCAGGGAAATCGCCTCCGCAGGATAGCGCTCATCTCCGGTCAGGGCATACGCCCGTGCCAGCGGCTGCCAGAAAATGAAACGGTACAGAGACCAGCTCCATTCGTTGTCATGGGCAGCATCATCAGTGGGATTGAAGTGCCAGTCGACCTCACCGGGGAAGGTATACCCGTAAAGCGTGTGGTTCATGACCTCCTCGGCATCCATAATCTGGCAGGTATCCCGGTTTTTGCGCAGATCCTCCACATCAAACAGATATTTCGGTGTGGTACGAATGCGAAAATGCGTGATCACCTCACAGGCCGCTTTTTCTCTGTCCCCTGCCTCCAGCAGTCTGGCAGCCCCGGCCAGAGCCGGATGCGTAAAATCAGTCAGCGCAAGGATGGTTTCAACCCAGGACATGGCTCTCTCCTCCATTCTTGTATTCGGAAACGCCGGGCAACGCCCTCTGACCCGGCTTTGCCCGACGTTTCACCAAGGGGCGCAGGAGCGGCACAGGCCGCCCCTGCCCATAAAGATCAGTTGGCCATGAATGCGTCGTAGGCAGCCTGCTTGTACTGAATGCCGCGGCTCATGCCGTAGGTCTCCAGCTGTGCCACATAGGCTTTCCAGGCATCCTCCGTCAGCTCTTCCTGACCGGTAATCCACTTGGCTTCCATCTCTTCCTTATAGGTCTTGATGTTGGCGGTAAGAGTGGCAAAGTCATCCGCGTTCTCAGTGGCAATGGCCGCGCCGGCGGGATACATGTACTTGCCGAAATCGGTTTTGGTCCACAGGTGCATGCCGGCCACCTGCGCGGAATAGCTGTAGTACTGATCGTTGACACGGGTATCCTGTACCACAGGTCCGTTCTGATGACCGCGGGCATACAGGCTCAGCGCGGCAGCGACATTCAGGCCGTCCGGATTGTGCAGCACGATGTCGGTGAAGGTGGGATAGCCGTCAACCATGTTGTAGCTCTCGCCCTCAATACCGAAGCAGTTGATCATGTGGCCCTCATCCGAATACATCCAGTCCAGCAGATAGACAGCGGCTTCAAACTTTTTGCCGCCCTCGTCTGCCAGGCGCCGGGAAATGGCAGCAGAGGAACCGGAGGCGTCATACAGACCGTTCATCTTGGAGAATTTGGCATTCTGTCCCTTCACGGAGGTGACAGGCACAGTGGTAACCATCTCGCTCTCAGAGGAAATCAGGCCGGCGTCAATCAGGAAGGGGAAAATGTTCGAGGCACCGCCGCCGCAGGCGTCATAGGTGGCAAAGGCATTACCCGCCGCCATAATGCCGCGTCCGTCGCCGGCTTTGGCGTGCGTCAGGTAATCAGGATCGATGAGACCGTCCTTGTACCAGGATGCCATCTTCTTCAGATACTCATAATGGGAATCTTCCACCAGACCGTTTTTGACCACACCATCTTCCACATAGTAATCCCAGTAGTTGTCAAAACCGGGGGTAAAGATCTGGTTCATCCACTCCGTGCGGGTGATGAACGGGATCATGTCGGGATGTGCGGCCTTCACCGCGTGCAGAACGGTATCCCATTCGTCAATGGTCTCGGGCACCTCAAGTCCCAGTTCCTTCAGGATATCTCCGCGCATATAGAAGCCGGAGGTAAACAGGCAGTTGTTGTTTTCAAAGGACGTGCCGCGCAGGAAGGGGAACACGTAGTAGTCGCCGTCCGCGGTCTTGACCGCCTTGTCAATGGCCACTTCGTTGTCCAGAATCGCCTTCAGATGCGGGGCCTTGCCGGAGGCAATCACGTCGTTCAGGGACACGATTACCTCATCGTCGATGGCTGCAGAGGCACCGCCCGGATAGGCCGTCCAGCTGTACTCAACGATGTCCGGCATTTCATCCGGCACGGCGGTGAGCAGATTGAATTCCGTGCCGTCCTGACCGGCGGCAGGATGAATAAATTCAATTTCGATGCCGGTTGCTTCCTTCACAGCTTCATACCAGCGGGTCTGGGCCATGTTGCTGACTTTGGCCGCGTCCAGATTTTCATGCAGCTTCACCCAGTAGGTCAGCTTGACACCGGCATAGGGCTTGCTCTCCTCCGCAGCAGCAGACACCATCAGGGCTGCCAGCATCGCCAGCACAAGAATAATGGAAACGAGTTTCTTCATGGTTCAGGTACTCCTTTTCTTTATTTTATCAGCGGTCCCCCCGCCAATAATTTCCTTGTTACAGTGAAAGTCCGATTTCCCCGGGCAGTGCCCAGTTTTCAGCCGCAGTCAGGAACGTTTCCTCCAGTCCCTGGACACAGGGAAACAGGTCACCGTCCTCCTCCAGCCAGGTCACCCGCTCCGGAGCAATGTTTCTGACCGGCAGCAACTGTGCCATGCGCACGCCGCATAAATGGGCCAGGCCGGATTCAGGTCCGCACAGAGGCGCGGTTCCCTCCTTCGTGCACCGGACCGCATCATACAGTTTCTGCATCACGGGTGTACTGCCGTCCATGCCGTAGCAAATGCTTTCACCGTTGTCCATTGTCATCCGGAACACCCCGTCCCTTCCCCAGGTCAGACGTCCGTGTTCGAATTCGGCCACTCCATCCTGACCCAGATTCCGGGTCTTCAGCGGATGTGCCGTGTAATAGAGAATCGGCACGCCGCCCTCCGTCTGAAAGCGGAGCGCCGCGATATCATAATTTTCCACATTCGGATTGCCGCGGTACAATTCCCCCTGCACCGACGTCACTCGGACCGGCGATTCCATCGTTCCGCCCAGCAGAAAAGTCATCATCTGAAACTGATGGGCGCATGCATTCATGAACGGGCTGTCCAGCACTTCACGGCCGTCCGCCATAATCCGTCCCGCCCAGCCGTTTCGGGCATAGTACTTCCGGCCCCGCCGCACGGCATGCACGCAGCGGAAACGAAGCGGTCTGCCGAACCGACCTTCAAGGATGTCCTGTTTCAGCCTGAGAACCGCCCGGTCGTAATTGAGCTGCCATCCCACTGCCAGAAAGCGGCCTGTTTTTCGGGCAGTTTCCGCCATTTTCAGGGTTTCATCCTCCGTCAGGCACAGCGGCTTCTCACACAGCACATTTGCACCGTTTTTCAGGCATTCCAGCACCATCTCCGCATGCAGATGAATCGGCGAGGAAAGGACGGCCAGGTCCGCCCGGTCCCGTTCAAAGAACGCCCCCAGACTCCTGTAGACGGGAATGCCTTTTTCCCCAATCACCGGAAAACGTTCCGGGAGATCCGGTGCCACATCCACTATGGCTGCCACATCTCCGCCCACATCCTTTTCCGTCACCTCCGCCAGGTATTTTTGTCCATACATCCCGATGGACACCAGCAAAATCCGTATCCGTTCATCTCTTGACATCACGCATTTCCTCCCGGATCTTTTCAAACACAGCCTGCCCCCTGCCGACGGCAGCCAGACCTACCAGTGTACCGGTAAAGCGCTTTCCTGTTTTCAGGCCTTCGTCGCTCAGGTATTCCGCACGAAACTCCTTTGTTCCACCAGATGCCGGACAGCCCGCCGTAAAGGAAAATCCCCTGCCTTCCACGCAAAGCACGGCCTTCCATCCCTGCACCTGTCCCAGTTTCTCCTCCGTCTCCCAGTCGCCGATGTGCTCCATCAGGACCACATCCGCGCCCTGAGATGTTTTCCTCAGTGCCAGCAGAAAAAAGCTGCACTCATCATAATATCCCGTCAGTCCGGCCATGCCGCCCGTTTCCATCCGCGAAACATCCAGGGCAGCTTCAATGGTCACATCCGACTCCCGCAGGCGGTGCAGCAGCAGATGCGCACCTTCGATTTCACTGAGCGCCGCGCCGCCCTCCATGACCGTCCTCTCCGGCCCCGATACACTGAAACAATCCGGAGAGAGCCGGGGGCACATCCAGGGCTCCGGCATCTCAAGCGGGATATCCGGCAGGAACTTCCGCTGCAGGCAGGAAGGCCCCCGCAGCCGGTTGATCATTGGCCAGCCGTCGGCCGTCCACTCCAGCGGGTCCACCGCCGTTTCCCGTCCCGTCAGCGTTTTCCCGTCCACCTGTCTGCCGCACAGATAGACAAACGCCCATCTGCCGTCCGGCAGCTGTACCGGTTTTCCATGTCCGGCCCTGCGGAGATAACTTTCTCCGTCTCTTTCGCCTAAAATGGGGTTGAAGGGACAGCTTTCATACGGTCCGTACAGGCTGCGGGACCGGGCACAGGATTCCATATGCCCATAACCCGTACCGCCTTCCGCTACGAACAGGTAATACCAGCCGTCCTTTTTCAGCAGATGCGGCCCTTCACTTTTGATCCTGCTGAAGCCGTACCAGATCATCCGTGGCTCCCCCAACAGTTGTCCGTCATCCCCGAGCGGGGCGATCTGCGCCCCGATATTGGTGACCAGATACCGCTTTCCATCATCATCGGTAAAGATCGACGGGTCAATCCCGTCCACATCCAGGAAGACGGGCGGATCCCACGGGCCCTGCGGAGAGGGAGCGGAGGTAATCATCTGCGTCCTCACAGGCACTGTGCCGGTACGCAGCGTAGCCGTCACCCAGAACCGTCCTTTGTAAAAGGAGATATCCGGCGCCCAGTACCCGAACCCGCCGGCCACACCGCGCAGACGGGCCGCATCCGGATCGGTAAACACATGACCAATCGTTTCCCAGTGAATCAGATCCCGGGAATGGCTGACCGGCAGTGCAGGCATCATCGCAAACGAGGAATTGACCATGTAATAGTCATTTCCGACCCGGACAATCGAGGGATCCGGCCGAAACCCCCGCACAACGGGATTCCGGTAACAGTCGGCCAGCCGGACGCCGCTCAGTTCTTCGAGTGTCCTCAGTGCTTCCTTTCCGGCCGCAGCCGCGGCGTCCAGTGGTGTCCGGCCCTGATTGTCCCCGGCCATTGGATCCATTCCCAGCACCCGGATCACAAACGCCATCGTGTCCCGGTCTCCGGAGGCAGCGGCTGCATGCAGCAGCGTCCTCCCCTGCTCATCTTTCCGAAGCGGCATTCCGTGGCATCTTTCCACCAGAAGCCGCAGCATTTCCGCCTTTCCGTGCTGCGCGGCATAAAAAGCCCATCCGGTTTTAACCGTTCCCGGAACCTCGGCAAATTCCCTGTCATGAAGTGCCCGCGCCAGTGTATCCCTGTCCTCCGCGTCGATCAGCTGCACGACTGTCGCTTTCATGTTCCTGCTCCTCCCTGCATTTTCCCAT
>CACXHF010000368.1 GCA_902767305.1 uncultured Eubacteriales bacterium | reverse complement strand
TTACACTGTCCGGAATGGTGATCGAAGTGAGGCCTGTGCAGCCTTCAAATGCCCGGTCACCCATGATTGTCACGCTGTCCGGGACGGTGATCGAAGTCAGGCTTCTGCAGTCTCCGAATGTGCTGTATCTGATTGCCGTTACACTGCCAGGAATTCCGATTGAAGTCAGGCTTGTGCAGCCATCGAATGCATCCTGGCCGATTTCAGTCACGGAATCCGGAAGGACGATTGAAGTCAGGCTTTTGCAGTTAAAGAATGTAAAATCACCGATTTTTGTCACTCCGTCCGGGATGACGACCGAAGTCAGGCTTTTACAGCTTTTGAAGGTATCTTCTTTGATTTCTGTGATGCTGTTTGAAAGAACTACCGAACTCAGGTTACCGCAGCTGTCGAATGCTTCTTCGCCGATCTCTGTTACGCTGTCCGGGATGATGACTGAAGTGAGGTTGCAAGCGTAGAAAGCCGAATTGCCGATTTTTGTTACACTATCCGGAATGCTGATGGAAGTCAGACTTGAGCAGAGTGAGAAAGCCGAATCGCAGATCATTGTCACGCTATTCGGAAGGATGATTGAAGTCAGGCTTTTGCAGTTTGAGAATGAGCGGAGACCAATCTCTGTCACGCTGTCCGGAAGGATGACTGATGTCAGGCTTTTGCATTCAGAGAACACACTCTCTCTGATTTTCATCACGCCGTCCGGGATATTGACGGAAACCAGGCTTGTACAGCCTGAGAATGCCATCCTGCAGATTTCTGTTGCAGTTTTCGGGATCATGACCGAAGTCAGATTCTTGCAGTCTTTAAATGCTGAAGAACCGATTTTCGTTATGCCTTCGGGGAGAATGACTGACTGAATGCGGAGGTTATTACAGAATGCCTCGTTATCTATTTCGACAACATGAACACCGCCGTATTCGCTTTCGATTCTCGGATTGGGATTTAACCCAGTATATTTTTTGATAATGATCCCCTTGTCTGTTTTTTCGTACTCAAATCCCGGCAGGATTGCGGTATTCCTGCATCCTTTCTTCTGAAGATGCCGAAAGAGTTTCGTGTTCATGTCGTTTGAAATTCCGTGGACATAATTCAGCCATTGCATCTTGTGAAGCCCGGTCAATTCATGCGGAAGATCTGTGTCCTCTATATTCTCAATCATGCAAACGGCGATATCTTTTCCTGCCTGATACTCATTTATCAAAATATCGGTCAGATATTTATCCGCTAAAAATGCCTTGTCGAGGAATACAACCAAGCAGGTGCTGCGCTGCAGTTTCCCGCTGTCGCTCTCTACGGATAAATCGTGAAGGCTGCAGCCGCTGTTTTCTGCCTCGTACAGAATTGCCTTGATCACGTCTGTTTTCTCTGCATACAGATAGCAGGCAAAACCGTCGCCGTCTGCTTCATCTCTGTCCACCGGATTTACAACAACTGAAATGCCTTTTGCGATGCGTTTACCGCCTTTGATGAGGCCCTCAATCTTTTCCAGTGCCGATTCTGTATCTGAAGCCGTAACTGTAGCTGCGACTGCATCTTCCCGGATCGGATATTCAACCTTTTCGTCCAGGATGCAGCGGATGATGGGCTTGCCGTACTGAACAGCCCAGGGGATTTCATTCTCTTTACAATATATGCTGTTGAGCGAATTCTGCGTGACAAATAGCAAAAACGCCGAGCAATCCCGTACATGGTTTTCCAGCGTTTCATCATAACTGTCGCCGATCGTCAGGCCCTCGTCGTACCAGACTTTCCATCCGGACTCGTAAAGTGTTTTAATGATCTGCAGGACTTCATCCCTATCCTTGTGGGAATAGCTAATAAAGATAAAGGGCTTTTCTTCGTCAGCAAGGAACGGGGAAGCCAGCTTTTTATATCCGGGCGGAATCAGGCCGCCATAAGCTTTATACTGATAATCATAAATAAAGGGAAGACTGTTTTCTCTGCAAAAATCATGTACATATGATCCTTCGGAACAGACGATCGTCAGATTGGGGCAGTTTTCGAATGCAGGACCTTCATATCCTCTGTCATCGGCGATATACGTTACGCTGGCAGGTATGACAATCGTAGTCAGATTTGTGCAGTTCCAGAATGCATCTTCCAGGATCGCCGATACACTACCCGGGACGACGACCGAAGTCAGGTTCTTATTGTCTGAAAATGCAAAAAAATCGGTTTTCTTCACGTTTTCCGGGATAACAAGCGATGTCTCTTTCCCATGATATGAATAAAGTGTCCCACGGATGATCACAAATCCGTCTTTGTCAGCCAATCCTTTGCATCCGTTGAATGCCTGCATTCCAATGACTGCACTGTCCGGAACAGTAATTGAGGTCAGGTTTTCGCAATATTCAAATGCTCTTTTACCGATCCTGGATACACTGTCCGGAAGGATGATTGAAGTCAGGCTGGAGCAGGATTGGAATGCCTTTTCAGGAATTTCTGATATACCGTCCGGTAGAACGGCATGCCCCTCACTGTCAATGTATTTTTTCAGATCTTCCATCTTTTTCCCTTTCTTGCATTTATAGCCCGAGCGCCTGGCAGACCAGGGAGTAAACCAGCGGATTCGGCGTAAACTGCGGCCCCGGCAGCAGTTGATCTCGGCTTCCACGGAAAGCATAGATTGCCTGCGCCACTGCCGCAGAGCGGGAAGCGCCTTCCCAGCAGTGGATGATCAGGCGGTCACAGGTAAGATGGATTACGAAGTCCCTGAGCAGGGTAAAATCTTCCAGCCGGGGCAAAGGACGTCCGTAAGGGAACCCTTCCTCATCATATTCAGAGACCAGGTCGTTGAATTTTAAATGCAAAACTGCTTCGACACAGGGATTGTCCGGAAAGCTCAGGTCTTCATCGTCCGTGGAGGTAATGGAGATGACCGCCGTTTTTTCGTGCGCTTCTGCTGCCAGATCCAGGGCTTCCGCTTGACTGCAAACCTGAATAATCATGGTTTTCCTCCAACCGTATTGACCAGGAAGTTACCCACAGGGAGGATTCGCTGGGTAAACTTGCCTTCATTTTACCAACAGAACCGTCCCTTGGTCACTTCTGTGAAAGATAACTTTCAAGCAGGTACTCAAGCAAGCCAATCTTCAAGGACCAAACCCGAAACCCGACTGAATTCACCGGTATTATGTGTAATCAGCGAAATGGAAAGTGTACGGGCATGTGCCGCAATCAGTACATCTCTCTCGCTGATCGGTTTGCCGATTGTTGCAAGATAAGCCAATACGTCACCAGCTTCATATGCGGCAGTTTTATCAAAAGAAAGATATAAATGCCGAATATATTATTACAGAGGTGAACTCAAATGTCAACAACACACGCGTTTATGACCGGAAGGAACCAGGCTGTCTGGATTCCCAAGGAATATAGGCTTCCTGACGAAGAGATATTTGCGAATCAGATCGGTAATACAATCACCCTGACTCCTGTCAGCAAACAAAGGAGTCTTTTTCGGAAAGTCTACGAATGTTTACGGTTGTTTTCATGGAAGATGGTCGTCCTCCTCAAATTGATGAAAAAGGGATGGCTTGTAATGTACATGTTTCTTTTATATATAGAATCACACAACTTTTTCCAGATGCCTAGCTGAGCAAAACGTTCCTTTCCGACACATACAAAAAAGAGGCTACACTGAGCCTCTCGAAATCCCACAGAATCTTAAC
>CACXHF010000367.1 GCA_902767305.1 uncultured Eubacteriales bacterium | reverse complement strand
TGTCCTTCTGCGTGAAAGCGGAACAGAACCTGTCATTCGCGTCATGGCGGAGGCAGAGGATCATCGCTCGGCAGAAGAATGTGTGAACCGGATGATCGACGCTATTCGCGAAGAGGGTCTTGCCTGATGACGGAACATACGTCTTCTCCGGTTCCCGTGAGGGAACAGAACGAGGAACATCTGGAGATTCATCCAACTCTTTCTCAGCGAATTCTTGCACTTCTTGGTGTTGTTGCATTAATCAGCCTGTTTATTGCACTGCTCTATCTGCTCAGGTCAATGGGTTGACGTTCCGGCAGGCTTCACCGCCCGGAATACCAGAAAAACCTGTTGCGGAATAAGCCGGCTTCATCTGGCGAAGAGAAAATGATCAAACCCTCCTGCCTGCACCTTCATAAGCAAGGAACAGGCAGGAGAGTTTTCTGTTTTGCTGGATCTATCCTATTTCATTCATATATTACGAACAGTACTTTGGTTCTGCACCGCAGCTGTTCGCTGCCTTTGACAGTCTATCGTTCTCTGACAGCAGATGGATCATTTATGCCTTTGAGGAGGGAAAAAATGTCTGCGCGCTTGCTGATTGTGTTCTTTATGATTCTGAATATTGCCTACAGTGCTGTTCTTTCCTTCGTTGCGGATAAACAGCGAAAAAAGCCATTACCCGACTCGGTCAGTGATGTATATGATCAGGCTCGCTATCAGAAATTTCTTGCTTATAAAACGGACTACCGCCGTCTTCGTTATCTTTTTCAGTTGTTCAGCCTGATGGTAGAAATACCGCTCCTGTTTTCCGCCATCTATCCTGCAATTGAACAATTCTGCAAAGAAAATCCATATCTAATTTCCTTGCTGACTTATGCGGTTTATATGATCCCTGAAACAATTCTTTCAGGAATCAGCAGTTGGATCTCAACATTTCGCATTGAAACACGATACGGGATGAACAGAAAGGACGGCCGCGAATTTACAAAAGATTTTTGCATCGAAAAATTTCTTGAAATACTCATCGTCGTTCTGCTGACCCTCTTCTTCACTTTCATCGGCGAACATATGGATAAGTGGACCAATCATTTCAGTGTTGATTTTGTAAAAGCAGCAGGAATCGCCTGCATTCTTCTTACAGTCATCTTTCTGATCATCTGCATTGTGAAACTGATCTCCTACAAAGCATTGCGTCTTCAGTATCATTTTACACTCATGCCGGAAGGTCCGCTTCTTGAGAAAATCCGAAAACTTCAGGAAGGATCAAAAAAGAAAGTTAGAGCTGTCTATATCTACAATGAGTCAAAAAAATCTACTTCGAAGAATGCCTTCCTTCTGAAACTGTTTTGGCATAGAGAGTTCGGTATTGCGGACAATTTCATGAATGAAAATGAAGAGCGGGAACTTCTCGCTGTTCTTTCACACGAGATTGGTCATCTGAAGCATAAACGGAACTGGCGTAATTACCTGTCGTATCTGAGTTTTGTACTGCTCTTTCTGCTGGTCGTCTGCAGCATAGCCTTTCCGTTTCCCATTCTACAGTTTGTAGACTGGGTGAATCATTCCTTTGATATTACAGTAATTAATTACACCATGATTATAACAGTACTATCATCATTGACAGGTCCACTTAGTCTTCTGTTTGGCTTTTTCCATAACAGCCGTTCAAGAGCAGAGGAGTATGAGGCCGACCGTGAAGCCGTTAAGAATGGATATGGCAGGGAACTGATTGCTACTTTCAAGCGCCTCAGCAATGATGAGTTGGTAGATGTCAATCCTCATCCTCTGATCGAAACACTGGAATATGATCATCCAGGAATGGCAAATCGAATTGCCGCGATAGAACGAGAAATGACTTCGCAATCGAGCAGAAATAACATCCGGCAAATGAACCTTGGATAACAGGGGAAGGAACACAGATTCAATGAAAATCGCACTGATATCAGATATTCATGCCAATGTAACAGCATTAAACGCAATTCTCAGAGATATTAATCAGCAGGGAGCAGACCGTATTCTGTCACTCGGTGATCAGGTTAACCTCGGTCCCTGTCCACGTGAGACTCTGGATCTCCTCTCGAAGTATCACGTTATGTGCCTGGCAGGGAACCACGAGCGTTATGTTCTGGATGTGATGAACGGGAAAAGCGGTTATGAAGGCGTCAACTATGACCTGGTACGTTTTACAGCCTCTCAGGTTACGAAAAACGACCTCTTTTTCCCTGAATCCGCTACTTTAGATTCGATCTTTTTCTGTCACGCTCTTCCCGAAAAGGACTCTTTCCCGGTTTATGATCCGGATCGTGTATCTGCACTGCTCCCAGGTTGTTCTCTTGGCCGTATCCGTCACATCATATGCGGTCATGGCCATAATCCGACGCAGATTACCTATGGAAATATCCAGATTGACAGTATCGGAAGCAGCGGATGTATGGATGCTGGTATTCCAGGCGCTGCCATGTACTCCATGTTGTGGGTGTATAAAAATGATATGGCGATTCTGCGTCCCCGTTTTGTCATGTATGATACCTGTGAGATTATCCGCCAGTTTATCGAAAAAGGTCTTGCAGAAACCAGTCCGATCCTATCCAGAATCATCTGCCAGCAAATGACCGTTAACTACAGCGTTCTTGTTCCGTTTGTCGCGCTTGCCGGTCAGCTGGCCAAAGATACAGGTGAAAAATATATCACTACAGAGATTTTCCAGAAGGCAGACGAAATGTTTAAATGGACGGATGGGATGCGTTCCAGTACATACTGGAACGAAGCTGTTTCCAATCTCAGATTCTGTTCCTCAAAGTCGTGATTCATTAATTCAGGAAACTAACCGGTCTTACAGAAAAAAGGGCAGTGAAAAGCATCCTTTCACTGCCTCTTTTATCTATGTCAGGTTACAATCAGATGAATCTGCTGCGACATATAGTCATTCCATGCAACCGAAAGCGGATAACCGTGCTGCATGAGTTCATCTCCGCCATAGACTCTGCCGTTATCCACATCTGTATAATCCAGTGCTGGATCAAGTCCTGTCAATCTCAGCAGCTTTGGCTTCTGCTGAGGAAATGCCTGCGCATAAACATGTGTAATAATTGCCTCACGCCGGTCAGAACGCACTGACATCCAGGCTGCTTCATTGCCCTCATAAGGGTCTTTCAGTCGATAGAATTCACCATAAAACAGAATTGGCTGCAATTCATGCACCCGTTTATTCGTT
>CACXHF010000366.1 GCA_902767305.1 uncultured Eubacteriales bacterium | reverse complement strand
GAGCCGCCGGACTCCGATGCATGCCTGGCGGATGACCGGAAAACGTCACGATATCGGAGACAGGAAAAGCTATGAAGCCGTCAGGGAGAGTTACAGAGGACCTGTACAGAAATGAGTGGAAAAGTATCCACGGGAAGAAATTAAGAAGAGCTCTATGCAGAGTATCTGTCAGATGATGGTTTCTGTTTTTCGTTCTGTTGTTCAGGAGCATCAGACCATTTCAGTGATTCAGCGGGCAGAATCGGGTGTGTCAACACTCTGTGCACAGAGCATCTCCTGAAAAAGGCCGGGTAGAGAACCTGGATGTCCGCTTCATGGAACTGAATATGGCACAGGACAAAAATGTGATCATGTACCCCCTGAGGGCAGGCCTTCTGTCATGGATTTTTCTCTTCTGTGCCTGACCTGCTGATGAGCGGGATAGTGTTCATCTGTTTCGGAAATCAGGAGCCGCAGACGAAACCGGACTGCTTTGAAGTGATGAAGGATTCGCATATGAGTATGATTAGGTAAGCAACGTTTGGAATGACGATTATTCACAGGTTACTGAGAATCAGCTGGATGAGTTTCATCTGGCTTTAGTTCAGTTCATCATCACACCAGAGGACGCGGAAAGAAAATCATCTTGGATGGTCTGAAAGTGATCTGGCTTTGCGGACCGGCGCCAATAATGAGCGGGATGGAGAGCAGAGATCAAAGGGCACAGAGGAAAACGGGATCAACTCAACTCATCTCACCTTTAAGTTTTCAAACCTTTGACTGAACCATGCGACGGAGAAGATTCAGATCCTTGACGGCTTTGTTCCGGTTGATGAGGACCATTTCATGATCTGTCTCCGTATTTACAATAGAATCAAGAACTGAAGATCATCGACAGGCAGTTGCCTGTATTGGCACAGAGCCGGTAAAACTGTCGAACGGCAAGACAAACGGATTAGAGAAACACAGATTCTGAAGAAGACAGGAATCCGTATCAGTGAACAGCTCGTAACGGCCGATCTGCCCGATTATTGAGTACAGAATGAAACGGCATGCATTGCATTTCGTGCACAGCGAGAAGCAGGGACAACAGAAGGAGGACCATCATATGTCAGTAGAACAGAAAGCATTGAAACTTGATCCGAAAGCCATGTATAAACTGTCTTACGGACTGTTTGTCTGCACGGCTGTGAAGGACGGAAAGGCAAACGGATGCATTATTAATACGGCAGGTCAGATTGCTTCTGACCCAAATCGAATTTCAATCGCAATTAACAAATCCAATTATACCCATGATCTTGTAATGGAGACCGGAATGTGCAACATCTCCGTGATCAGCGAAGAGGCATCCTTTGAGCTTTTTAAGCGGTTTGGATTTCAGTCCGGCAGAAACACGGACAAATTTGCAGACCTTGCCATGACTGATTATGCCATTGCAGAGAATGGAATCCCGTATATTCTGAAAGGAACTAATGCCTTTTTTTCTCTGAAAGTGGAGACGACAGTGGATCTAGGTTCACATACCCTTTTTATCTGTGATCCTGTGTTTATGACCGTACTCACCGATATACCCTCCTGCACATATGCCTATTACCAGTCTGAGATAAAGCCAAAGCCGCAGCCGGTGGGGAAAACTCCTGAAGGGAAAACTATCTGGCGCTGCCAGATCTGTGGATATGAATGGGAAGGCGAGGAACTTCCGGACGATTTCATCTGTCCCATCTGCAAACATCCGAAGGCAGATTTTGAGAAGATCACGGTTTCATAAAAGAAATTGTCCGTCATTTAAGACCTGACTGAGGTGTAACAGACCGTTTTTGTCCGTTCAGTCGGATGTCCGACTGATTTCCTGAAATTTTCTGATTGTCCCGGTTCAGAGATATTTCATGAGCAGAAAAAAATGTTCCGGCTACTGAGGAAAGCTGAAGTTTTGTCCGGAAACATGGCAGCTGCAACAGAAGCCTGGAATATGATTGCCTGTCCACTTCAATAAATTCTCCTATGGAACGGGTAAAGATAATCTCATATTGTGCCGAAAGTGTTGAATCCGCCTTAAGGACGGGTATAGAAAATCTCGAATTGTTTCGAAAGTATAGAATCCCTCTATTGGACGCGTTAAAAAT
>CACXHF010000365.1 GCA_902767305.1 uncultured Eubacteriales bacterium | reverse complement strand
CGGTAGATAAACAGGCCGCCGGGCATGCTTTCGCCAAATGTCTCAATCACGGACATGATCTGTTCGATCATCAGCTTTTCATTCGGCTCCCTGATGGACAGCACGGCAACGGCCACTGCAATCGTGCCGGTCACCGAATTGATTCCGACCCGGCAGGCAAAGGAATGAACGATGGAACCATCCGGCATCTTTTCATCGTAGAAGGTCCGGACGCCCTGGTCGCAGCAGGTTTTGATTACGTTGTTCATAAATGCGGCATCCGTGTCCACAAATTCCGGTCCCAGTCTGGACAAATCCAGTCCGAAGAAGCGCAGGAAAAAATCACGATAGGACTGATTGCTGCGTACGAAGCGCGTTTTCCTGCCCTGCACCTCAATGATGCACATCGGGAGCGTACTGTAGGCATTCTTTATGGAAGCCTGCTCGTCACGCGCGATGACATCCACATCATAGAGATTCACTCCGCAGACCAGTTTGTAATAGGCAGACTCCTCGGGGTTTTCATACCCGACGAATTTCTGCTCCATGTGATACCTCATTGTCTCCTCAAAAGACCGGGGTCTGCTGAAATAGAATCCCTGCAGCTTTGAGCAGCCGATTTCCTGCAGGAAACGCGCCTGATCCTCCGTCTCAACTCCCTCACAGATGGTGTCGATGCCAAGGGCCAGGGCCATCTTGACCAGTTCCGTCAGAATGATTCTTCCGTCTTCGTTTTCATCAAGCCTCCGCATAAAGCTCATATCAAATTTGAGCAGGTCAAACCTGATGCTCTGAAGGACATCCAGAGAGGAATACCCGCTGCCAAAGTCATCCATCCAGACAGGAAAGCCAAGGGCCTGGAAACGTTCAATCTGTGTTTTGATAAACTCAAAATCACTGCCGATAATGCTCTCCGTGATCTCGATGCTGATCCTGTCCCGGGGGACGCCGGCAGCGTCCACACGCTGTCTGATTTCCTCAACCATATCGCAGGCATCAAAGTCCGAGCGGGAGAGGTTGATGGAATGCGGCACGATATAACAGCCTTTTTCCTCTTTGATCCTGATATGCTTCAGGACATTTTCCAGCACATACAGGTCAAGCTTATAAATCAGTCCGGCATCCTCCAGATAGGGAATGAACTCAGCGGGCGACAAAAATCCCTTGACCGGGTCGATCCACCGTGCCAGTGCTTCCTCATCACAGACTTTTCCGTTGACAGCCCTCATGATCGGCTGATAGTACACATGAATCCAGTTCTTTGAAAGCGCTTCGTCCAGGGTTTCAAGAATATACTGCTTGTTTTCCAGTCCTTCATTCAGCTCGCTGCTGAAAAATTTGAACGAGGACGCATACAGTCCTTTGAGCGTGTCACAGGCGATCTTTGCTCTGTCGTAAGCCATGCCCACCGGCACATCTTCCGTCCGGTTCAGGTAGATTCCCACACGAACAGGCAGATGCCCGTCCTCACATATCTGCTGCCATTCCTCAAACAGCCGGCCCAGCCGTTCCTCAAGTCCTTTCTCCTCCGCAACTGCTGCAAACCGGTCGGCACTGACATGGCAGCAGCGCTCCGGACCAAATGTCCTGCTGAGCAGCATGGTAAACCGTCTCAGCATTTTATCGCCCTCAGCGAATCCGTACTTATGGTTGTAAAACTTCATTCCGCTCAGGTCTATATACAGCAGTGCCGGAAGCCCGTCCTGGTCAAGAACGAATCTTCGTTCGATTTCCGCCAGTTCAAAGAAATAGCTCAGGTTCGGAAGGCCGGTTAAAAAGTCATAACGGACAGTGTTTTCCACCTGTTTGTCACGGATTGACTGGCTGAATGCCTGATTCAGTTCCGTCACGTTTCCCTCATGGTAATCTCCCTCATCCGTGAGACAGAGCAGAGCAACACGCGTTCCGTCTTCGATGTCCAACAGTTCACCGTACAGCCGTATCACCCGATAGCCGCTGCCATCCTTTTTCCTGCATCTGTAAATCTCCTGAATGAGTCCACCCTCAGCCATAAACCGGAGAGCCGCATTCTTTAAGCCGGGCGTATCCTCGGGATGAACATCTTTGTATATGTTCTCATACACTTTCTCGTCCCCGGCAACCCCGAACATTTCGCGGAATCCCTCTGACGCAGCAAGAATCTCCACGTCCTGAGTATATGAACGGCAGATGACTATGGGCTGATGAATTTTTTCGATCATTCTTATCTGTTCATATGATAATTCCTTTTTCATACTCATAGTCCTTCTTTCCTGGGTTTCCCCCGACTCATTAAACGGATTCGCTCTCTGTTTCAGACAAGATCGTATAAATTCACATTTTTCTGCGGATCATCCTTTGTCCGCTCTGCCGCAATCTTCGCGCGTACAAAACGTTCCTCTACATTCGGCTCCCGCTTCGCATTGATGTATATGCCGAATCGGAGACTGATTCTCTCCGCTGTTTCCTTCTCGTTAAATAATCCGGATTCGAATTCCCGCAGCAGCTGCCCGTAGTCCTCCTGATGCAGACAATAGACAAGGAAGGTATCTCCGTCCTGCCTGCAGCAGATTCCGCCGGTCTTCCGTGCCAGTTTCCGGATGCCGTTCCCTATGCTCCGCAGCACCTG
>CACXHF010000364.1 GCA_902767305.1 uncultured Eubacteriales bacterium | reverse complement strand
GATCTGCCCAGACGATCATAGTTCTTTCCATCCTGCCAAAGAGCAATTCGTATGATCAGATCCAGTTTCTTTCTTCGTTCAACTGCCCCAATTCCATAGATTTTCTTTACATCGACGATTCCAACTCCGCGTAACTCCATCAGATCACGAACCATCTCAGGCGCTTCCCCATAAAGATGAATTCCTATTCGTGACAAATCTACAACATCATCTGCAACTAACTGATGCCCATGATTAATCAGCTCAAGAGCACATTCGCTTTTCCCTACTCCACTGTCGCCGGTAATCATAACACCTACCCCGAAAACATCCAGAAGTACTCCATGACGTGAGTCATGTGGAGCAAATGCCTCTGCCAGATATTCCATCGCATAGGCAGAAAAAGCCGCTGTTACCTCATCTGTGCCATAGATGGGGATTCCCTGTTTCTTCGCCATGTCCTGCATTTCATCAGGGCACTCCATCCCTCTGGCAATAATCACGCAGGGCAGATTATACGAAAAATACTTTTCCAGCCGCTCATGACGGATCTTTTCATCCAGGCTGATCAGATACAGCATTTCTGTCTTTCCAATCAGCTGCGGCCGCTCACTGGCAAAAACCTCAAAATATCCGGCAAACTGAAGACCAGGTCTGCAAATATCGGGAACTGTAATCATTCGCTCATGCGCAGACTCGGAATCACAGATAACTTTCAGATCCATCTTACTCGCAAATTGGCCTGCTGAAACCTGCATCTCTTCTTTACCTCAAATCCATATTTTTCGAGTCTTCTGTTCATGACACAGATGCTGCATTCAGGTCCGGATGCAGCCTATCTGTCTTTCCTTCACATTTCGGCTTCAATAACTATCCTGTATTCCGGGAAGCCATTTTCCCTATTATACTGAAACAAGATAAAAATGTCATTCGTTAATCACATTCTCTGTTAAGAAATCTTTCAGAAACTTCTTGACCCTTGTTTCACTTGGCTGTAAAATCAATTTAATCATTACGATGTGTTGGAGGGTTTCTACATGTATTACATCGGGATAGATATTGGCGGAACAGGAGTAAAAGCCGGTATTGTTGACGAAAATGGTCACATTCTCGTAAAGGATTCCATAAAAACGGGTGCAGAGCGTCCTTATCAGGAAGTTGTTCGTGATATAGCCGATCTCTGCAATTCCATTATCGAAAAGATGCATCTTTCTTTAGAACAAATTGAATCTATCGGTGTCGGGGTTCCGGGAATCTTAGATCAGAGAACCGGTGTTATCCCTTTCTGCACAAATCTCGGATGGCATGAGGTTCCTTTTATTGCAGATATGCATATGTATTTTCCTGGAGTTCCTGTCTATGTAGATAATGATGCAACGGTTGCCGGTCTTGCAGAATCCGTTGCCGGCGTCAGTGCAGGTACTCAGTCAAGCGTCTTCCTCACTCTCGGCACGGGTGTCGGCGGTGGAATTGTCATGAATGGCAGGCCGTATTCCGGCTCACACGGAGTAGGCTCCGAAATCGGCCATATGGTCATTCGAATGGACGGAGAACCCTGCACCTGTGGAAAACGCGGCTGTTTTGAACGTTACGCCTCAGCCACCGCCATTATACGTGAAGCCAGAAAAGCAGTAGCAGATCATCCTGAAAGCATGATCATGAATCTATGTAACAACGATCCCGAAAATATTACTGCAAAAACAGTATTTGATGCGGCTAAAGAAAATGATCCCGTTGCCGTAAAACTGTTCAACAATTATGTCAAATCATTGGCACATGGCATCGTGAACATCATCAACATCATCGATCCGGAAATTATTGTTCTGGGCGGCGGAGTTTCGAATGCCGGTGACTTCCTCCTCGATGCAGTCAGAGAAGCAGTCAAACCCTTCATATTCTATAAAACTCAGCCTTTTGCTACAATTCTTTTGGCACAGCTTGGAGCAGATGCCGGAATTATCGGTGCTGCAATGCTTGGCAAGCATTAAGCTGAACTATCTTCACTTATCCTGAATCTTCTTTCTGCCCCGGGATTCCCGGGGCATTTGTCTAGCTAAGAGGTGACTGATCTTTGAATAAAGATAAAAAAGGGAAAAAAATACTGGGAATATTTGCCCTTCTCATTCTTGTTTTTCTGTGCCTTTTCGTTATTCTGTCTCCTCACGGAAAAAAGAACTACCTGTTCATCGGAATGGATAACTACGGTTCTCTGAATGAGACAGGGCGAAGCGATACCATGCTGCTTGTACACCTTGATTTTGACAAGCATAAAATCGGCCTTGTCACTTTTGCAAGGGATCTTCTCCTTAACTATAAAAATTCTGATACAAAGGTAAACACCATCATTCGCTTCGGAGGTGAGGAGGGTCTGGTCAGCACAATCGAAGACAGTTTTGATCTGCACATTGACGGCTGGTTCCGCCTCAATTTTTCCTCTCTTGTTTCCATTATCGAAGAAATTGGCGGTGTAACCGTTGAACTGACCGATGCCGAAGCGAAATATATCAATCATTCCATCGGGATATATCCGGAAAATCCGCTTTCCGAAGGTCCCTGCCTTCTGAACGGTGGTCAGGCACTTTCCTATGTCCGTTGCAGAAGACTCGACAATGACTTTGGACGAGGAAGCCGACAGTCAAAACTGGTAAAAGCCCTGATTAAAGAAAGCTGTTCCATGGGTATTCCACGTATTATTGAACTGTATAATAATATGAAACATGCCTGGCGCTCTAATCTGACAGACAGTGAACAGTTCCGTCTTCTCTATTCCTGTATCTTCCTGCGACATGCAGATGTGACAAGAGAAGGCATTCCATTTGAACACATGTACCAGTATAAGAACAGTTCAACCGGCGATAACGGTGTCGCGATTAATCTGGAAAAAACCGTTCAGGCTCTTCATGAAGCCATTTCATTCTAGGAGGTAACTATGAATTCCAGCCCTCAGTCATTTCTCAGTTTCGTCCGGCAGTCTCCTACTGCTTTCCATGCGGTTCATACAATCTCCGCACAGCTGGAAGATGCAGGATTCCAGTATCTTGATGAAACCGAATGCTGGCATCTTTCAGCCGG
>CACXHF010000363.1 GCA_902767305.1 uncultured Eubacteriales bacterium | reverse complement strand
TATAATCAGCAGGATAGTTTGTTGCATTTCGCCTATTTTAATCACAGCAGAAACAGGCACATTCAGGATGCTTTTTTTGCCTGTGAAACAGGAAATACCAGAAACGGAATTCGACGCTCCTTCTTTGAGAATGCATGTTCTTTTCTGCGGCAATTCTTTCCCCGATGCCGGTGTGTGCATCTGTCTGTCTCCGTAAACTGATTCCGTCAGTTCTGAGAGACAGATACATATCCCCGGAAATCTGGGATGAACGCAGAAGCAGGGATTGCAGTTTGCATCCGGCGTGCAGGTTGAGCACTCTTATCTGTACCTGTACCCGGTTTGAAAAACAGCTGTGCCCCTGACAGAACATGAATGTCTGATTATCAGAGAAAAGCGCGGATCATCGAAAAAAGCCGTTTCTGTTCAGGGAGGATTTGATCGGAATGGACACCGCTCAGAGAAAATCCGGAAGAGCAGCCGGGAAGATAGCAGTATTTCTCCTCGCATTTATGATCTTGATGAACCTTGTGCCTTCAGCCTTTGTCCGGGCTGAGAACGGGGACGGTATTGTACGGACGTACGGGGATACTGTATTTACGAAAGTTTCCAATCCGAACAGCGGACCGGGGCAGGCAGACGGGATTAATACCAATGATCTGACGGGATTTCCCCCTAACCGCCTGAACAGCTATGCCTGGGCAGTTGAGACGCTTGGGAACGCGGTTTATATCGGAACAAACCGGACTCTTTTCGGGTCCGCAATGAATGCCTATCTGTCTGCAATGCCGCAGAATGCGCAGAATGCACAGTATGTCAGAACCGCGGTTGAAAACATGACTAATGGGGAAGTACCGGTTACACTTGAAGACAGGGATTACATCCCCCAGATTATCAAGTTTGACGTTGAGAGCGGGAAAACGAAGGTGATTTACCGGCCCTCAGTTGCAGAAAGCGGAGGCAAACTGTATTATACGGACCGGAACGGGAAAATCATTCAGGATGCAGATGTGACGACGGAAACAGCCTCTTTCCGTTCTGTTGTCAGGTTTCGGAACAATCTTTACTTTGGTTCACTGGGTGTTCATATGCTGGAGATCGTCCGGATCGATGAAAACGATCATGCGGAGATTGTCTATGAGGCACATGGACATGTCAGCAGTCTGCGGGCAGCCTGCGTTCATGATTCCGGAGATGGAGAAACAGTATATGTCGGCGGACAGGATGATCAGTATCCGCTGTGGAACCAGATGCCGGTTAATCAGAGATCCCGTCTTCCGATTGTGATCCGCCGCCTTGATCCGGATACAGCGGGAACGGATCATGAAGACTGGAGCGGACTGGTTGCTGATTTCAGGGATTTCGGAGATTATGCAAACGCCACCGTCTATAACGAAGGCGGCGGTAATGTATGGGATCTGTGCAGCTTCAATGGCAGGCTGTACCTGATTCTGGCGCATGACGATGGCTGGGTTATGTTCCGCGGTGAACAGGGGGGTGCTTCCCCGAATTCGTTCGGATGGACATGGACGGAAATTGTCGGGGAAAACGGCAGATATCCTCAGGCGATGGATCCTGAGATAAAAGAGCTGAACCGGAAGTATGCCGCCGATGACTTTAGCGGCAGGAATGTGAATGAGCATCTGACGGGAACCGGTCTGCTTGATTCGGCAGCCACGCCGTATGTATACAAAGGGAAAATGTATATCGGCACATTTGACAATGCGACGATGCTGCAGTCCCAGACGTTTATCAAGATAATGCTGCAGTCAGCGGGAACGGCTGCCGGGGGAAACCAACTGACTTATTCCCAGATTTATGCACCGATCTATTATGCACTCGAGCATCCGCAGAGGATCTGGTGCATGGATGAAAATGAAAACATCCAGCCTGTGCAAAGTGCCAATGCACTGCTTAAGGGGACCACAAACGACTATGTCTGGCGTTTTATCGAATATGACGGAAAACTGTATGCAGGAACGTTTGATGCGTCGACTGCATATAATTATTTTCTGAATCCTCCTTCCATGAGCGGTGAATCCTCAGCGACGAAACCGGTCACTGAGCCGAATAATCCCCTGTTGAATGGAATTCTGAATCGAATTGGCAATCAGAATATCGATAATCTGCGGACAGCGATTAACAGCATAAGTAATTTAAGTACTGTAATTCCGGGTACGAACCTGTCCGGTGAGGATGCTGAACGGCTGAACAGGCTGACTTCTTTCCTTAATAAGGTTCTTCAGGGAAATGCCAGCATCGATGAGTTTCTTGATATCTTCCCAAATCTGGGGCCTGTGCTCGACCG
>CACXHF010000362.1 GCA_902767305.1 uncultured Eubacteriales bacterium | reverse complement strand
TTGAGCAGTACACAGCTCTCCAGTGCCGCCCGTTCTGCTTCCACCAGATGTTCCGGACACTCCACCACGGTATAATCAATCTGGTCATATTCAGAACCTTCACCCAGAATACCCAGCATATACCGGACAGTAAACAGCCGGATCGCACTTTCACGGACCGTTTCCTCTGCCACAAGTCCTGCCCGTACCGCCGTCACCAGATTTTCATATGAACAGCCGCAGTTGAGATCACAGCCTGCATTAATTGCCATCGCTGCCGATTCTACTGCATTCTCCGTCACATGATGTCCCTCGTGAAAATCCCGAATTGCCCAGCAATCCGAGACAAAATGTCCCTCGAATCCCCATTCTTTCCGAAGCAGTCCCATAAGTGTATCCGAGGCACAGCAGGGTTCTCCGTTCGTGCGGTTGTATGCACCCATAACCGCTTCAACCCCCGCTTCCCGTACCAGCTTTTCAAACGCAGGCAGATATGTTTCCGCCATATCTTTCTCACTGGCTCTGGCATCGAATTCATGCCTCAGATCCTCCGGTCCGGAATGTACGGCAAAATGCTTGGCGCAGGCAGCTGCTTTCATGACATCGCCTGTTCCCTGCAGACCGCGCACATAAGCTGCTCCCATCTCACCCGTCAGATAGGGATCCTCTCCAAACGTTTCCTGTCCTCTTCCCCACCGGGGGTCCCGGAAAATATTGATATTAGGCGACCAGAATGTCAGCCCCTTGTAAATATCCGTATCCCCGTGCCTCGAAGCCGCATTGTATTTGGCGCGTCCTTCTGTTGCCGCCACATCACCAAGCCGCTCAATCAAGCCTGGATCAAAGGTCGCTGCCATGCCGATGGCCTGAGGGAACATGGTCGCCATTCCTGCTCTGGCAACACCATGCAGTGCTTCGTTCCACCAGTCATATGCCGGAATTCCCAGCCGCTCAATCGCCGGTGCCCTGAAAATCAGCTGTCCCGCTGCTTCCTCCAGCGTCATCTGTGCTACCAGACGTTCTGCCAGAATTCGTGCCTGTTTCCGCTTCATCTTTTTCTCCTCCCTGCTCAGTGTTGCTCCGCTTTCTGCCCATTCTCTTTGGTGGATTTCCCGGCCTCTTCCGCTTTCTGTGCTGTTTCCTTTCGATTCTGAGAATACAGATTCTGAACCGTCATGCGTCCGATTTTCCGAAGAAATCGCGGCACCGGTTTCTCCTCTTTTTTCATTTTTTCGAGAACATCCTGACAGCAATTCCGGAAGAGGTCATCCCCTGTTTCCTCAAAATGGTGAATCAGGCGTATTTTAAAACGTCTGAATGTCGTCTTTGAAAAAGGCAGTTTTTCATCCGTCGTCCTGTGTAATGCATACTGAAACGTCAGATCAGTCAGCATCCGCAGAAACAATTCATCCTCCTGGATTCCCAGAAGCAGCTGCAGCATACAGGCTCCGACCAGAACATTTGTGGGCGAGGCAGGCCTGCCCTGTGTGCTGTAAAGCGGGTCAAACAGTGCTTCCTCTATTTTCGGAAACAATCTCTCTCTGAAAGGCTCTGCCCAGCTGGATCGAATCGCTTTCTGCGTCTGAAGTCCCGCATGGACTACATGATCCTCAAAGAAATTATACTGCACTTTCTGTGGATTATCTGTTCTGGCCATCGTTCACCCCCCTGTCTGTCTTCCATTTCCGGCAGTTAACCGGCGCTTTTCCGGCGGCTGCAGGTCTTCCTGGTTCCAGCCGGCCTCCGTATCTCCATGAAAGTATTATATCGGCAGAGCGTCTCAAATGCAATGCGCAAAAAACAGGAAAGCGGATAACCCGGCAAGAACCCACGGGCATTTTCACAGACCAGCTTCAGAATCGTTTCTGAGACCTTCACAAAAAAGAAAAAGGCGATGCCATGCATCGCCCTGTATTATTTTGCATATTCCGTTGCGCGTGTTTCCCGAATGACATTGACCTTGATCTGACCCGGATACTCCATCTCATTCTCGATACGCTTGGCAATCTCACGTGCCAGTACCACTGTACCGTCGTCGTTGATATCCTCAGGCTTAACCATAATCCGGATCTCACGGCCGGACTGAATGGCAAAGGACTTCTCAACGCCCTGAAATTCAGAGGCAATGCTTTCAAGTTTTTCAAGACGCTTGATGTAATTCTCGATCGACTCCCGTCTTGCACCAGGCCTTGCAGCAGAAATAGCATCCGCCGCCTGAACCAGGACCGCTTCAATCGTCTGTGGTTCCACATCGTTGTGATGGGCAGCAATACAGTGAATCACCTCCGGTGACTCATGATACCGCTTGCACAGTTCCACACCCAGTTCAACATGTGTACCTTCCTGCTCATGGTCCACAGCCTTGCCGATATCATGCAGCAGACCTGCACGCTTGGCCAGCTGAACATCCGCTCCCAGCTCTGCAGCCATAAGGCCTGCCAGATGACACACCTCGATCGAATGCTTCAGTACATTCTGCCCATAACTGGTTCTGTAACGCATTCTGCCCAGCAGCTTCACCAGTTCCGGATGAATTCCGTGCATATTGGTCTCAAAGATCGCCTGCTCGCCGGTCTCACGAATCGTCGTCTCTACCTCGCGGCGGGCTTTTTCCACCATTTCCTCAATGCGCGCAGGATGGATGCGTCCGTCCGCAATCAGCTTTTCAAGCGCCATTCTCGCGATCTCTCGGCGCACCGGATCAAAGGCGGAAACTACAACAGCTTCCGGCGTATCATCAATGATCAGATCAACACCCGTTGCTGTCTCCAGTGTCCGGATATTCCGTCCCTCACGTCCGATAATTCTGCCCTTCATATCCTCATTGGGGAGACTGACCACGGAAACCGTCGTCTCTGCAACATGATCAGATGCACACCGCTGAATTGCCAGCGCAATAATGTTCTTGGCTTTCTTGTCTGCCTCGTCTCTTGCGTTCTGCTCGATTTCCCGGACCATCACCCCTGCATCATGATACGCTTCTTTCTGAACCCGTTCCATGATGAGTTCATGCGCCTCATAATGAGTCATCTGAGCCACACGCTCAAGCTCTTCCTTGAGCTTAACCTCACGGTCACGTGCCAGTTCCTCTGCCTCTGCAGTTGCAGTTTTCTGTCTCTCAAGATACTCATGCGCCTCTGCAGTCAGCTTCTCAAGATCAGCCTGCTTGTGTTCAAGAGATGTTTCTCTTGCATCCAGAGCATCTGACTTCTTGTCAAGCTGTTCCTCGCGCTGCGTCAGTCGGCGTTCGGACCGCTGTACCTCCGAACGACGATCCCGAACCTCACGGTCCAGTTCGTTCTTAAGACGGATTACTTCTTCCTTAGCCTCAAGGATGCTCTCCTTCTTTTTCTCCTCTGCACGACGCTGCGCATCGTCCAGCAGATTTCTGGCGTATTCTTCCGTACGCCCGATTTTACGCTCCTGGATATTCTTGCGATAAATATAACCAGCACATGCGCCTCCGCCAAGTGCTGCTATAATTGCCAGAATAACAAAAAAAATCAGCACACTCTCACACTCCTTCCTCTTAAACTTCTTTTTTCTTCAAGATTCGCACAAAAAGTGCTCCGGTCGCGTGTGAAAGCGGTCGATTTCAGATATAATGTTCTGTTTTGCTGTCAAAAAGAACAATCGTCCTCTTCAGAAACAAACAACTGGCTTTTTCGAAAGGCAAGCACCCCCAGATACTCGTCCAATGACCACCTGCCATACCAGAGAACACAAAGACAAAACTGCCTCCCTGCATATCGTCTCACAGGCGCAGTGTATCCTCCAGGCACAACAGACCATTATTCCCCTCATATTCAGTTTATGTATAGAACGGAATCAATCCGTAAACAATCTGGCTGATTGAGACTCAACTCAAGCCTTCACTTTGACTGTAGTCTATTTTAGTCTGATAACTACACACTGTCAAGAAAAAGGTGCATTTTATATAAAAATTGTCAGTTTTTCATGAAGATCACTTTTTTTCACATAAAAACCGACGGGACTCATCAGCCGACCTCGTACGCTTTTTCAGGCACGTGCCGGACACCTGTCATCCGGAATCTGTTTTTTCTCCAGAAAAAGAAAAACCGGACCGGCATAAACCGGTCCAGTCCAGAAATTCTTATTTGTTGATCTCGGCATACAGGGCATTCCACTTTTCAAGCAGCTCTGCCTTGTGCTCAGTGAGCCACGGAACATCACGCTCTACCCACTTAATGGTATCATCAGCAGGCAGCCATTTGAGTTCATACTGAGCCTTTGGATTGGTGAAACGCAGTGTCTCGAGGCGGTTTGCAAGTGCCGTCTGGCCTTCAGGGCTCATCAGGAAGTTAATCATGGCCTTCGCAGTTTCCGGATGCGGGCATCCTTCGATCATGGCACAGCCCATAGAGGTTGCAGAAGCGCCGTTCTCCGGATACTGGATACGAATCCTGGTGGAACCGGACTTAAGCAGAGTATCCGCACCATCCTCATAGGTCAAGCCGACAGCATATTCGCCGGAGTCGACGCTCTTGAAGCATACAGAGGAAGAAGTGGAGATAACAAGACCGTTTTCAAGAAGACCACGAAGCAGCTTCCAGGCCTCCTCAGAATCATTGCCGTAAACTGCAAAGATATTGCACATGTTGTTCCAGGCAGCAGAAGAAGAGTTCGGATCGGAAAGCACGATGCGTCCCTTGAGTGCTGGATTCAGCAGATCCTCATAGGTCTTGATTTCAACGCCAAGCTCTTTCTCGAGTTCCACGTTTACACAGAAGCAGATGGTGCTCAGATGGTCCTGATTGTACCTGCCGTTATGAGACTTGTACGCAGCCGGCAGATCCTCCTCATACGGAGAGGTATACAGTGCAAAGATGTCGTTGTTGGCATCACCGTCAGACGGAGAGAGGCCGCCCCACTGGACGTCACCCTGTGGGTTATCCTTTTCAGCCCGGGCACGGGCTTCAAGTTCGCCGGCAGAGCCGTTCACGACTTCAACCTCAACGTCAGGATAAACCTCATTGAACGCCTCAATCAGGTTGTCAATGTCATTATCCGTCATGGAGCTGTACAGTACAAGAGGACCTTTCACCTCTTCAGCCAGGGCTGCGCCCAGGCAAAGCAGCAGCATCGCTGCAAGGACCAGAGACAAAACCTTCTTCATAGAGAAAACCTCCTTGAATATTATTTACAGAGGACCTCCTCTGTAATTAGCAAGTTACAGACGAATATCCTCCGATTTGGTTACAGCCAGATAAAGAATCAGTGAAATCGTCGTCAGGGCAGTCAGAATGGCAGCAAAAGCGCAGGCAAGGCCGTCATTTCCTCTCGATATGGCCGCATAGGTGGACATCGTCAGGGTAATGGTTTTGTTGTTGTAGAGTATGATGGCACTGGAGAGTTCAGTTACAATCGCCACCCAGCTGAGTATTGCACCACTCATGATTCCGTTGGCCATCATGGGTGTTGTCACGGTAAAGAATGTCTTGATCTTCCCTGCACCCAGAGAGATGGATGCCTCCTCCGTGCTGATGGGAATATTCTGAAGAGTAGCCGTTGCCGAACGAATCGTGTACGGCATTCTCCGGATTACCAGTGCAATGATCATAATGGCCATGGTTCCCGTCAGAGCGAAGGGTTTTTTCCCGAATGCAATGACCAGTGCGATACCAATAATGGAACCCGGCATGATATAAGGCAGCATGGAAAGAGTATCAATCGTATGATTCGTTACTCTCGGCCGACGGACAACCAGATAGGCAATCAGGATCGCCAGAATAATAATGATCAGCAGAGAGACAACACCGAAGATCATCGTATTGTTGATCGACCGGACCAGCAGTTTCTTCATCGCCTTCTGATAATTTCCCATGGAGAAGCCCGGCTTGAATACGGCACCATCACAGTTACGGAAAGAAAGATAGATAATGTACAGCTGCGGCATGAATGCAAGGGCAATGAGTCCATAGCAGTAGATGTACATCAGAATGCCTGCAATCCCCTTTGGTTTCCGTTTCTGAACCGGATGCAGTGCACTGATGGAGAAATTATACCGGTTGGTCAGAAACTTCTGAATGAAGAAAACCAGAGCCGTAACCACAATGGCAATGACAGAAATGGCCGCCGCAAAATTATGATTGGTGCCATTCTCCCCCAGGTACTGGTTATAGATCTCCACCGGGAATGTCCGATACCCCTCACCAATCAGAAGCGGGGTGCCAAAATCAGCAAAAGCCCGCATGAAAACCAGCAGTGCTGCTGCCAGAATGGTCGGCATGGACAGCTGCATAATAACGGTAAAAAAACGTTTGATTCCGGTACAGCCCATATTGGCCGATGCTTCAATCAGTGTATTGTCAATGGACTTGAATGCGCCGTTCATGTAGACAAAAACCAGAGGAAAGAATTTGAGCGCCTGAACCATCAGGATACCGCTGAATCCATAAATGCTTCCGATTCGCATTCCGAACGCATTCCTGAGAAAAACCGTAATGACCCCATTCCTTCCCAACAGCATGATCCAGCTGTACGCGCCGATAAACGGGGCTGACATACAGCACAGAATCGCCGTAACAAACAGAAACTTCGCACCTTTCAGGTAATAGAATGAATAGAAATATGCAAAGGGAATGCCGATGAGCAGGGTCACTGCCATAACAGCCAGTGTCACCTGGAAACTGTTCAGGATAGTTGAGGAATAGTATGGGGTTGAAAAGAACCTGGTAAACTGCTCCAGTGTAAAGGATCCTTCAGGACTGAAGAACGCCTGGTTCAGGATGCCGAACATCGGATAGATCAGAAAGAGAACAAACAGTCCCAGCATGATCCAGCTGATAATCGACCAGATTTCAATCTTTTTCACACGTCCATCTCCCTTCCTACTTTGCGGCTGTCTCAAGATCGTTGATGACGCCTGTCAGCAGGTTGCGCTTCCCGTCCACCGAGAACAGATTCGCCTTCTCCGTATTGAGACGGAGGCTGACCGGTGTTCCCGGCTCAATAATGGAATCGATAGTGGATTCCTGTATAATTTCCGCTTTTTCTCCTGTCGTAAGGTGGACAAAATAATGTGTATTGAGTCCAAGGAATACACAGTCATCCACTACTGCATTCAGTCCTGGCTTTCCGGCAGGCTGCACGATCAGTTCCTCCGGTCTTGCGCAGACCATGATTTTTCCATCCTTCAGGTTCTGCGGTGCCACCGTATCAAAATTAACGGAATAACCGGTTGGCATCGTCACAACTGCATTCTGCCCCTGTACTTTCATCTCACCTTCAAGGATATTGCTCCGTCCTATGAAGGTAGCGACAAAAAGGTTTGCCGGTCTCTGGTAAATATTCTTGGGCGTCCCCACATGCTGAATCTCACCGGCGTTCATCACCGCAATACGGTCAGAGACAGCCATCGCTTCCTCCTGATCGTGCGTAACATAGACCGTCGTAATGCCGACGTTGTTCTGAATTTCCTTGATGGCCGTCCGCATCTCCACACGCAGTTTGGCATCCAGGTTGGACAATGGCTCATCCATCAGAAGTACATCCGGTTCAATGCACAATGCCCGTGCAAGTGCTACCCGCTGTTGCTGGCCTCCGGAAAGTCTGTCCGGCATGCGGTCCGCCAGCTGATCAATCTGCATCAGCTTCAGGAACTTATCCGCCTGATCATGAATCCGGCTCTTGTCAAATTTTCTGTTTCTGAGACCGAATTCCACATTTTTTCGGACGTTCATGTGCGGAAAAATGGCATAGTTCTGGAACACCATACCGATATTCCGTCTGGCAGGATCCAGATCATTGATTCTGGTCTCATTGAAAAAGAAATCTCCGCCCTCAATACTGTTGAATCCGGCAATCATGCGCAGCAGCGTCGTCTTACCGCATCCGGAAGGACCAAGCAGCGTGAAAAACTCTCCTCCACGGATGTTCAGTGACAGGTCTCCAATAACGACGTTGTCCCCATACTTCTTAACTGCATCCCGAATGATGATATTGACACTCATATCTTTTTCCTCCGGCTCTATATTCACCTCCTGAACAGCGTCAGGCGGTATTGATGATATCGGACCTCAACAACTGCCCATATTATAAAATAAAAAAAAAAATCCATCAACCCAAACAT
>CACXHF010000361.1 GCA_902767305.1 uncultured Eubacteriales bacterium | reverse complement strand
CCTGTCCCTGGCTCTCTGCATCCTGCTGCTGTGCAGCATCGTCCCTGTTCTGGCAGAGTATGAACCCCATGTCAGCTTTACCATCAACGCAGCGCACTCGAATTCGGAAATGAACTACACCGATGACGATCTGTACAAGCTGATCTCCGGCAAATTCAATTTCGACTTTGAAGTGTATCCGGTTTCCAAGGATGCCCAGAAAGAAAAGATCATCACCTGGGTCAACGGCGGCACCATGCCGGATTCCGTGACCATGCGCGACTTTGACTATCAGATGTACGTCACCTGGGCTGAACAGGGCCTGCTGGCTCCTCTGCCTGACGGATGGGAAGAAAAGTATCCCGAGCTCTATTCCATGATACAGACCAGCGGCATCTACGAGCAGATGCGGCTTGACGGCGTAACCTACGGCATTCCTCATGCCACCTTCGCCCGTTTCAGCGGCATGCAGGGCACGGTTGTGTCCCACCTGTCCGTGTATTACCGCAAGGACTGGGCGGAAAAGCTCGGCATCACCATCGGCGACTCCATCACGCTGAAGGATTACGAAGCCTATCTGAAGGCCTGCATTGACAACGACATGGCCGGCAACGGCAATACGATCGGCCTGACCGATGATCCTGCTAACCTGTGCAATCTGTTCATGCTTTTCTCTGGAGTCGACTTTGACGGCTTCCGGAAGGTAGACGGAAAATATGTGTGGAGCTTTGCCGATCCGGGCGTGCTCAAAGCCATCAAGCTGGCCCGTGAAGCCTATGAAATGGGCGTCCTTGATCCCGACTTCTACCTGAATGAATCCGCTGACGCCACCAACAAATTTACCTCCGGCGTCGCTGCCTCCATGTTTATCAACTGCGCCATTTCCAGTTACATGGGATATAAGAGTACCTTTGAGGAATCCACCGGCCTGAAAGGCGCGGACTGCCTCGCCATCACGACCATCGCCGATGACGACGGCACGCCGCTCGGCATTCAGACCAACAACTGGTGGGCTGTGACCATGTTCAACCCGGATATCGCTCCGGAAACGCTGGACCGCCTGCTGGCGATGATCAACTGGATCTGCTCCGAGGAAGGCCAGCTGAATGTGCTGGTAGGTATCGAAGGAAAAGACTGGGAAATGGTTGACGGCCAGGTAAAGGTTCTCCCTGAAGAGGACGGTTCCTTCAAGGCGACCATTGATAAGTACAACAGCTATAATGTATTCCGTACCCAGGGCATCCTTGCGGACGACTATTCCTTCATCAACCCCGCCAACGATCAGGACGTAGTGGCGCAGGTGAAGAAGATGTATGCGACCCGCAAGCTTGGAAAGATCATTCTGCTGGATATGGATTATGAGTTCTTCTCCAGTGACAACAAAGCCGCCTACTCCCTGAAGCTTCCGGAGGAAGTGGCACGGCTGATTGTCAGCAAGGGAATCGACGTTGACGCCGAATGGCAGAAATATATCGATGACAACTCCGGCATCTGGCAGCCCGTGGTGGACGATCTGAACGCTGCCTTCGCCAACTGACAGCTGAGCCTGTCCATTGGACAAAAGAAGGATTCCCGGATTCCGGTGATAAATCGATCGCCGGAATCCTTTTTTTGTCCGCAGAGAAGTGATAGAATCTGTACAGGGACAAACATCTGACCCTTGCGGGTTTCACGGAAGGGAGACCGGAGAAACCGTTCTCTGACTTCAGGAGAAACATTTCCCCGGCAGATTCCCCGTATCATGTTTCAGGAGGGGATACCATGCGGACTGCAATACTGATCGATGATGATATATGGGCGCTGGCTGACATGCGGGAAACCTTTCATTTCGACCGTTATGGTTTTGAAATTGCAGGGGAATACCAGAGCGCCGAGGATGCGGTTTCCGCGCTGGAACGGCTCAGGCCGGATCTGGTCGTATCCGACATCTGCATGTCTGCCGGATCCGGGCTGGATCTGGCCGCACTGTGCACTGAGAAATATCCTGACACCGTGGTGATCCTGGTCAGTGGTCATGAACGGTTTGATTTCGCCCAGGAAGCCATCCGCCAGGGGGTGTTCGCCTATCTGCTCAAGCCTCTCCTGGACAGTGAAGTTGCGCAGACGATGGAGAGGCTGCTGAAGCAGCTGCCGGAGAAAAAGACCGGCGTGTCCGGCGACACGCTGATCGGCCGGGCTCTCAGTTATATCGACGCCCATTACAACATGTCTCTGCCGCTGGAATCGGTGGCTGACGCGCTGTATGTGAACAAGAGCTATCTTTCCGATCTGTTCTCAAAAACCGTCGGGATGACGTTTACGCAATACAAAAACACCGTCCGGATCCGTCATGCCAGGGAACTGATTCGCAAAGGCGGCTACAGCATGACCGACATTGCGCAGATGACCGGCTTCGATTCCTCCAGCCGCTTCTCAAAAGTGTTTCATCAGATTGAAGGATTATCCCCGCAGCAGTATCAGAATAAGGAACGCAGCGTTCACGAAAGCAGGCACTGAGACGAAAAAAACATCCAGTCACAGAACAGGCCGGCACATTCCTGCATCCCCCGCAGCCCGGCGCAATGGATCTGTCCCTCAGCGCATGAAATCCGTGTTTCCTCCGTCGGACAGGTGAGCCTGACACAGCCATGCCGCGGATTCTCTGCCGGCCGGCGTCCTTCTGTGACGCATACTGTCCCCCTGAATGTCCTGTTCTGCATTGTCCTGTCAGGGCAGCATCTTCAGACGCAGACACCCGCATTTTTTACATCGAAACCAGAATACAGAAAAGTGGAACCCGCAATGCTGGACAAATACAGCCCCGAACAGCTCTAAGTGATCATCCAGAACCTCGCTCCATCCGGATTGCTCGAATGGGCTGAAGAGTTGGACAGGGATCTTACTGATCCGTCAATCCGCATGCGTTATCGCAACCAT